>DEQG01000129.1:7580-24020 GCA_002360325.1 Salinicoccus sp. UBA3372
GTCAGGTCGCCGGGTATCGGTGATGCATCGCCGGCATATATGTGGTGGACCTTCAAATCGATTTCATCACGGTTGCCTTCTTTTGCCAGGCTGACAATCTCATCGAAATCCTCAATGCCGGTCAGAAGATAGGACAGTCCCATCAGGGTACCGCCGCCGACACCGGAACCGCCGGCTCTTTTCTGCCCGTCCATATCTGCCTGGTGGAATGAAGTGCCTGTGCCGACGTTCAAGTAGACAAAACGTTCAATATGTAAACCCTGTTCATTCATCAACTGTTTCAACCCGATGTATGTTGCATCGAATTCTATGGAGATATTCACATCGTGGTTCAGTTTGCGGCTCATGTATTCAGCTTTTCCGCCCGTGATATAAATGTCGGCATCAGGATGGTTTTTATTCAGCTTTTCTATGAAGTTGTCGATATCGAGAGAGGGCACCTTGTCGAACACCCTTTCATCATTTTCAATATATACTATTTTTAATAAAGTGCCTCCGGCATCAATACTTATTTTCATGATATGCCCCCAAAAAAATGTCATTGGCAATAGTATACCAATGACATTTAATAATTTGTACAACTATTTAAGTTTTGTTCTTCTCGGACGGCGTTTCATCGCTTCATTCGATTCGCGTCTGAGAGATTTGGATACTGCGAAAATCATCAATATCAAAATCAGTGTAAAAGGCAGTCCTGCAAGAAGTGAAGCGGCCTGCAAGCTGTTGAGTCCGCCTGCCAATATTAATGAGATGGTCAGGAAACCAAGAAGCAGACCCCATAATACTTTCAATCTTGTTGAAGGATTCTCAGTATTACCTGATGTCATACCTGCAACTATGAATGTTGCCGAGTCGGCAGATGTCACAAGGAATGTGAATATCAGGATGATTGCAATCACTGATGTAATTGCCGTCATCGGGATTTGTTCAAACATCGTAAACAGCGCAGCCGTCTGGTCATCCAGTACAATTTCACCGATGTTCGTACCGTTGAACAGATCGGAGTACATCGCCGTACCGCCGAGTGCTGCAATCCATAAGAATGACAGAACCGGTGGGACGATCAGTATACCGAGCACATACTCACGGATTGTACGTCCTTTTGATACTCTGGCAACGAATGACCCGATGAACGGGCTCCATGCGATGACCCATGCCCAGTAGAACACTGTCCACTCCTGAACCCAGGTCTCGCCTGAATACGGCTGGGTTCTAAGTGAGTACCCGACATAGCTTTTCAAGTAATCTCCGATGCCGAGAACAAAAGTTTCCATGATGAATGTGAATGGCCCCATAAACATGACGAATACTGTCAAGATCAATGCGAGCGCCATGTTGAGGTTACTCAGCCATTTCATCCCGCGTTTAAGCCCCGTAATAGTCGAGAATAAAAACAGCGCAGTCATAAGTACAGTCAAAACAATCTGTGTGACCGGTCCGGAAGGGAAGTTGAAAGCGAAGCTCAATCCCCCGTCCATCTGCAATATTCCAAGACCGACGGATGTTGCCATACCTGTTACTGTTGCAATGACTGCCAAAATGTCAATCACTTTTCTTGTTGGCTGGTTGTAGTTCTGGCCGAATAAAGGCTCGAGGGACGTGGAAACCATCCCGTCTTTCTTTTTACGGTATTGGCTGTAGCCGATAGCAAGGCCGGCTACACCGAATATAGACCACTGTGATATGCCCCAGTGGAAGAACGAGTACCCCATGGCAGTACGAGCTGCTGTATATGATTCCACTTCTCCGCCAGGGAAAGGTGCAATCATGAAATGCTCCATCGGTTCAGCAACCCCGTAGAATACGAGACCGACACCCAGACCGCTGGAGAACAGCATGCCAACCCATGAACGGAATGAGAATTCAGGTTTTGAATCATCCGGACCGAGTTTGACACGGCCGTATGGTGAAATTGCCAGGAACAGCAGAAACATGCCAAACCCGAACACACTGATCAGAAACAGCCAGTTGAAGTTACGTGCGATCGTGTCATAAATACTGTAAGATGCAGTTTCCACAGTTTCTGGGAAGAGTACTGCGATTACAGCAGCAAGTGCAACAATCCCCCCGGCGCCCCAAAAGACTATGCCGAGCGTGGAACGGTCTTCACCGGGCAGTTTGCGCTTAGTATTTTTAGGGTCTTCCTGTTCTTTTTCTTTACTCAATAAAAAAACCTCCATAAAAATATTTTTCAGCTTTTCTACAGTTCTGAGTTGATATGATGTATATTCTGGGAGCATCCATAAAGAATGCCGCTGGTACCCTGTACCAGCGGCATTTCGCTGATAGTAAGATAATTGGCTGTGTGTTTGTCAATTAAATTACTTTAATAGATTTTGCTTAAGTAAAACTTATAACTTTTAGTATAATATAGGAAAATCATACACTAAATAAAATGTTTGTTCAATTACACTTCAGGTTATTCTGGAAGTGGAAACAAAGTATAATTGAAATTCAAATTGTATATTCAGTATCATAACAAAATAAATACATATGTCAAAAAAGGGGACAAAATTTATGAATAAGATTAATATACGGCCATTTGAAGAAAGTGACAGAACAGCTTTAAAGGATTTTGAACTCAGTGAACAGCAGCTTGAATTCACCAGCCTCCCGCTGGATGTCCTGAATGATGCGCTCGGGGATGAAGACCGTATGCCATGTGTGGTCGTCGACAGAGAGGACGGCATCGTCGGTTTTTTCGTCCTGCATAAACATTACCGCCACGAAGGCTATGATACGCGAAGAGAAGTCGTATTTGTACGCTCCCTGTCCATAAATGAAAGTGTGCAGGGAAAGGGATATGGTACTAAAGTTGCTTTGAATATGCCGATTTTCGTCCAGAATCATTTTTCAGACTATGATCATCTGCACCTTGTAGTGGATGCTGATAATACAGCGGCATGGAACCTTTATGAAAGGGCCGGTTTTATTCATACAGCGACCAAGGAAGACGGGCCGATCGGACTGGAGAGGCTGTATCACCTGGACCTTGATCAGAAATATGTTAGTAATATCAAATTAGTGGTAGACGAAGATACAGAGGTGCCGGATATCAAGATAGACATTATTCTTGATAATGAGAAAATGATCGGCTACATTGAGGGCACTGCAGAAGAAAAGACGCTCCTGATAAAAAATATATTTGTAAATGAAGATGAGAGAGACAGGGGGATTGCTTCCAGTGCGCTGAGGCAGCTGGGCACATTTCTGAGGAGGAATATGAAAGGAATATCGGAACTTGCTGTTCACGTCAGGGAAGATGAAAGCATCAATAAGTTATTTGAATATGTCGGTTTTGCACGCTTTAAAGAGACGGATAAAGATGATCTCTATATAAAGTATATTAAATATTAAATATTTCTTGATTCATCAGTTAAATAACTGTATCATATCTAAAGATACGAGCGGACGAAAGGATGTAAATCAATGAGACTGGACAATTATACAAAAGAAATGATGGATGAAAATTCATTCATAGACATGTCATTTATTTACCTGGAAGACAAAGGCAAAGATGCTGACCTGTATGAAATCATAGATAAGTTCAAAGAAGCGGGCAATTACGAAGAAGAAGAAATAGAGAACCGCATTTTGCAATTTTATACCGATTTGAACACGGATGGGCGATTCCTGTCCACAGGTGAAAATATATGGGGACTGAGAGACTGGTACTCCGTAGATGATATTTCCGACAAAGTAGCGCCGACAATTCATAAGATAGAGCTTGCAACCGAGGAAGAAGAGCCTGAAATCTACGAAGGAGATGACAGCGTTGAAGATGCTTTCGACCAGGATAAAGAGCTTGTCGACGGTGACACTGAAGACTTGGAATCACCTTTGAATGATACAAAAGATGACGAAATAGATGAGGCAATCGACGGATCGATCGATGAGACGATTGAGTACGATGATACTGATGAACTGGAAGACTCATACGAAGACGATGAGCAAAATGTGTAGTTCAACTTATAGTTGACTTTATTCCCAAAAGTGCTATTATTTTATTTGGGCTCCCTAAAACAGGGAAGATAAAGAACGGCTCCTTTTCACGTTGTGTGAAAGGGAGCATTTTTATTTTTACAGGAGGAAGAAAGATGACCAAATATATCTTTGTTACCGGAGGAGTTGTATCTTCACTCGGTAAAGGAATTACAGCAGCTTCACTTGGCAGATTATTAAAAGACCGCGGTTATAAAGTGACAATCCAGAAATTCGATCCATATCTCAACGTGGATCCGGGGACGATGAGCCCGTATCAGCACGGCGAGGTATTCGTCACTGAAGACGGCGCTGAAACAGACCTGGACCTCGGCCACTATGAACGTTTCATAGATATCAATCTACATAAATATTCAAACGTGACGGCCGGAAAAGTATATTCTGAGGTAATCAGAAAAGAACGCAGAGGAGACTACCTCGGCGCGACAGTACAGGTTATCCCACACATCACTAATGAAATCAAATCACGTCTGATCAAAGCCGGGGAAGTTTCAAAGGCGGATGTCGTCATCACTGAAATCGGCGGCACGATAGGTGATATCGAATCATTGCCGTTTCTTGAGAGCATCAGGCAGATGCGCAGTGACATCGGACGTGAAAATGTCATGTATGTCCACTGTACTCTATTGCCATATATTAAAGCTGCCGGAGAAATGAAGACGAAACCGACACAGCACAGTGTCAAGGAATTGCGCGGCCTCGGCATACAGCCGGATATGATCGTTGTCCGTTCCGAACATGAAATGGCGGAAGAATTGAGAGATAAGATTGCACTGTTCTGTGATATCGAAAAAGAAAATGTCATCGAAGCCCGTGATGAAGAAACTATATATAATATTGTCATGAGGCTGCAGGAGCAGAAGACTGATGACCTGGTCATCAGTAAGCTGGATCTGAAACCTTCAGAGCCGGCGGAACTGGTCGAATGGAAACATCTTCTTGAAAATCTCGGGAATATCGATAAATCGGTCTCCATCGGCATCGTCGGAAAATATGTTTCACTGCAGGATGCGTACCTGTCTGTTGCCGAATCTTTGCGTCATGCAGGATATGAGCGCCAGACCGATATCGATATCAAATGGATAAATTCAGAGCATGTGAGTTCTGATAACTATGAAGAGACATTGGGAGAACTCGACGGCATCGTGGTGCCGGGCGGATTCGGCGAGCGCGGTGTCGAAGGAAAAGTGCTGGCATTGAAATTTGCAAGAGAAAACAATGTCCCTATACTCGGCATCTGTCTCGGCATGCAGCTCGCTACAGTAGAATTTGCGAGGAATGTCATCGGTCTGGAAAGAGCACACTCAAGAGAACTTGATCCGAACACGCCTCATCCGATCATTGACCTCATGCCTGAGCAGAAAGATGTCATCGATCTTGGCGGAACACTCCGACTCGGCAGTTTTCCGTGTGAGTTGAAAGACGGCACGATTGCAAAAGAACTTTACAATAAAGAGCTGATCAGCGAAAGGCACAGACACAGATATGAATTCAATAATGCGTATAAAGAACAGCTGGAAGAACACGGCATGGTCTTTTCCGGAACATCCCCGGACGGCCGTCTTGTGGAAATGATAGAATTGAAAGATCACCCTTACTTCATGGGTGTGCAGTTCCATCCCGAATTCCTTTCAAGACCGACAAGACCACATCCGTTATTCCAGGGTCTGATTGACGCAAGTATAAAATAAAAAATCCCTAAATGGGGATTTTTTAATATTCGTCATTCGTCATCTCGTCAATCAGGACGTACAGATGATAGTATAAATAAGTGAATGCATTCATATATGGATTGACGATCTTATCGAAATTCGGCGTCGGTATCAAAGGTCTCGGCGAGGACAGATCGATATAATGATGGATATTATCAATCGTCTCGTTTTCATGTCTGTTATAATTTGAAATCAGTACAAAATCGATGTCTCTGGATTGCAGTTCACCTATGAACGTTTTTACTTCCTCATCGAAAGTATTGGCAACGACGAGCATTCTGTCCGGAGTATCGATATTTTCAAATGCACTGAATGAAGAGGGGCTGCCGAGCTTCAATTCCCCATGGAGGAGAAGCGGTTCGAGGTTCGTGAAGTCATGAAATGTTTTGATGACTATGTCACCCTCACCATGAACAGCCTGAGACAATAATCGTGCTGCAATCTCGATTTCCTCTTCCTGAGCATCTATATGATTGTAAATATTGATGAGTTGAGTCTGTAATATTTTATCCATGATTATCACCCCTATAATATAATTAAGCATATATCATCTCGAAGATAAAATGAATGCCTATTTGTATTCTAATAAAACAACACCGCATTTTAATCGGATTTTAATTGAAAGATACTATACTTAAAATTAATGAGTGTAAAATCTTTCATCGTTTTCTTTGCCGGCGGAAACAAAATTCTTATATAATGAATAAAAAGATGTAATGGAGGATTTTAAATATGAAATATTTTATTGATACAGCAAATATGGATGAAATTAAAGAAATACATGAATGGGGCGTGCTGAGCGGTGTGACAACCAACCCTTCACTCGTCGCAAAAGAAAAAGACATATCATTCCATGAACGTCTTGTAGAAATCTGTGAACTGGTTCAGGGTCCTGTCAGCGGCGAAGTCATTTCACTGGAGGCAGAAGGCATGATCGAAGAGGGCAGAGAACTTGCAAAACTGCATGAATACATCATTGTTAAAATTCCGATGACCGCTGAAGGTATGAAAGCCGTCAAAGTATTGGCGTCAGAAGGCATCAAAACAAATGTCACTCTCGTTTTCAACACTGTGCAGGCATTGACTGCAGCAAGAGCGGGTGCAACTTATGTATCACCGTTCATCGGAAGACTGGATGACATCGGACTTGAAGGTCTGCAGCTGATCGAAGATATCAGTTATATTTTTGCGCTTCATGAAATCGACACTGAAATCATTGCGGCATCCATCAGGAACGAAGGCCATATTCATGGCGCTGCACTTAAAGGTGCGCATATAGCGACGGTACCTTATAAAGTATTGAAGAAATTGACTGATCATCCACTGACAGATAAGGGAATCGAGCAGTTCTTAAATGACTGGAATAAGGATAAGTAAAACGCTCGATATCAAGTAAGGAGTAAGTATATGACAAAAGAAGTGATTAAAGTACGTGGCGGAAGAACTCTTACAGGAGAAGTCGATATAAGCGGCGCAAAAAACAGTGCGGTCGCACTGATTCCTGCATCATTGATGGCATCTGAAGGCGAAATGACATTGGAAGGACTGCCTGAAATCTCTGATGTGGATACTTTAATGAGTTTATTGAACGATTTGAACATTGATACTGAATTAGAGGACACCACACTTAAAATAAATGCGGAAAATGCACAGAATATGCCTTTATCCAACAACAAGGTTCAGTCTTTAAGAGCATCGTACTATATGATGGGTGCAATGCTTGCACGTTTTAAAAAATGTGTCATCGGTCTGCCGGGCGGCTGTCCACTGGGGCCGAGACCCATCGACCAGCACATCAAGGGCTTCGAAGCACTTGGTGCCAAAGTGACGAATGAATACGGCGCGATGTATCTGGAAGCGGAAAAGCTGACAGGTGCAAAAATCTTCTTTGACGTTGTCAGTGTCGGCGCGACGATCAACCTTATGGTCGCAGCGAGCCAGGCTGAAGGCAAGACGATCCTTGAAAACGTCGCAAAAGAACCGGAAATCGTCGATGTGGCCTCACTGCTTAATAAGATGGGAGCCAACATCAAAGGTGCAGGTACTGACACGATTAAAATCCATGGTGTGGACAAACTCCGCGGTACGAGGCACAACATCATACCCGACCGGATTGAAGCCGGGACATACATGATTGCCGGCGCAATCAAGGGCCGGAACTACCGGGTCAACAATATCATCCCGACGCATATGGAGTCATTGACTTCAAAACTTCAGGAGATCGGTGTTGAAATTGAAGAAGGTGACGACTATGTCGTGTTATCCCATCCCGAAACGTACAAGCCGGTCTCACTGAAAACACAGGTCTACCCGGGATTCGCAACAGATCTTCAGCAGCCGATTACGCCGCTTCTGTTTCTGACCGACGGTGTCAGTAAAATTACAGAGACGATCTACCCGGCGAGGTTCCGTCATGTTGACGAACTGAAACGTCTGGGCGCAAATATCGAAAAGAAAAGCGGCACCGCTCTGATCTATCCATCTGAACTTAATGGTGCTGATGTATACGCGAGTGATTTAAGGGCCGGTGCGTGTCTTTTATTATCCGGTCTCATCGCAAATGGTGTGACGACGATTCACAATGTCGAGCACATTGACCGGGGATACAGTGATATAGTGAAAAAACTGGAAGAGCTCGGTGCGGATATATGGAGAGAAACCATTGAATAAGTAATTGAACCCGGAATTAATGCAGACGATTAATTCCGGTTTTTTTATTTCGTTTTGTAATTCTTCAATATGATATACTGATTTTGAAATAATATTTGGAGGTTCTCACATGGAGAGAAGTTTATCTATGGAGCTGGTCAGAGTGACGGAAGCGGCAGCTCTTCAAAGTGCTAAATGGGTCGGGAAAGGCATGAAGGAAGCGGCGGACGATGCAGCGACTGAAGCCATGCGTACAGTATTTGATACTATACCGATGACAGGTAAGGTGGTTATAGGCGAAGGTGAGATTGATGAGGCGCCAATGCTCTACATAGGAGAAGAATTGGGAACGCGCGAAGGGCCGGAAATTGATATTGCCGTCGATCCTCTTGAAGGGACTTCGATTGTCGCCAACGGCGCATGGAATGCACTTACAGTACTTGCGGTAGCCGATAAAGGCAACTTACTGCATGCTCCTGATATGTACATGAATAAAATTGCAGTCGGACCGGAATGCAGGGGTCTGGTCGACCTGGATGCTCCGGTGACAGCCAATCTGGAAGCAGTGGCAAAAGCAAAAGGCAAAAGTATATCCGAAGTTACGGTCACAATTATCAAAAGAGAGAGAAACCGGAAGATCATAGATGAAATAAGAGCGGCCGGCGCCCGAATCAAATTTTTCCATGACGGAGATGTAGCAGGGGCCATCAATACATGCTTCGACTGGACAGGGGTTGATATCAT
Organism: Salinicoccus sp. UBA3372; assembly: GCA_002360325.1. Lineage (GTDB taxonomy): Bacteria > Bacillota > Bacilli > Staphylococcales > Salinicoccaceae > Lacicoccus > Lacicoccus merdavium. Next base: position 16,688 of record DEQG01000129.1, read on the forward strand.
GCTTGGCATCGGCGGTGCGCCGGAAGGTGTGATTTCAGCAGTCGGCGTCAAATGTCTGGGCGGTGATTTCCAGGGCAGGCTCGTTCCGATGAGAGACGGTGACACTGAGCGCTGTGAATCCATGGGTGTGGACCCTGAGCGGAAATTCATGATGGACGACCTCGTGGGAGGCGATGATGCCATATTTGCTGCAACAGCGGTGACTGACGGCGAAATGATGAAAGGCGTCCAGTTCAAAGGAAGCTATGCCGAAACATCATCAGTCGTCATGAGAGCAAAGTCGGGGACTGTCCGTTTCATCAATGGACGCCACAGTCTGCAGAAGAAACCGAATATGGTGATGGAAGACTAGGTTTTACAGAAGTGTATCTGGAAAAATGATATGCTTCTTTTCTTTTGACCTGAAATAATGTAAAATATCAGTTGTTCATCATGCAACATCTTCTTTTATCCCCTTTATACTATTTTAATATAAATCAAACAATACCCAAAAATATGAAAGTGAAGTGAATACATGGCTGATCGAAACAAAGAAGGCATGAAGTACGAAACCTTCGATTCGCTATATAAAGGAAACTCCACCAAGGTGCTTACCGAACGTGCAAAAGAATTGAAACTGACAAACTACAGTAAACTGAATAAAAAAGAGCTGGTACTTGCCATCATGGAAGCTGAAATGGAGAAAGCCGGCAATTACTACATGGAAGGCGTACTGGATGACATTCAGCAGGACGGCTATGGTTTTCTCCGTACAGTCAACTTCTCCAAAGGTGAGAAAGATATTTATATCTCCGCCTCCCAAATCAGAAGGTTCGAATTGAAAAAAGGTGACAAAGTCACCGGAAAAGTCAGAAAGCCTAAAGAGAATGAAAAGTATTACGGGCTGCTGCAGGTAGATTTCATCAATGATCAAAATGCTGAAGATGTGAAGAAGCGTCCGCACTTCCAGGCACTTACACCGCTGTATCCCGAAGAACGCATACACCTTGAAAACAAGGGGGGCGGCTTATCCACACGCATTATGGACCTGGTCACACCGATCGGTTTCGGCCAGCGCGGGATGATTGTCGCACCGCCGAAGGCGGGTAAGACATCACTGCTGAAAGAAATTGCAAATGCAATCGCGGCAAACCATCCGAATGCCAAGCTGTTCATACTGCTGATCGGCGAAAGACCGGAAGAGGTTACAGACCTGGAGCGTTCAGTGGAAAATGCAGATGTTGTACACTCGACTTTCGACGAACCGCCTCAGCATCATGTGAAAGTTGCAGAACTGCTGCTCGAAAGATCTAAACGTATGGTTGAGATGGGTGAGGATGTCATCATATTAATGGATTCCATCACACGTCTGGCAAGAGCATATAACCTGGTCATCCCGCCAAGCGGACGTACTTTATCCGGCGGTCTGGATCCGGCAAGCTTACACCGTCCGAAACATTTCTTCGGTGCTGCACGTAATATAGAAGCAGGCGGAAGCCTGACGATCCTTTCCACGTCACTGGTTGAGACGGGAAGCCGTATGGATGACGTCATATATGAAGAGTTCAAAGGGACAGGGAACATGGAGCTTCATCTGGACCGTGGACTCAGTGAGAAAAGAATCTATCCGGCGATTGATATCCGCCGTTCAAGTACGAGAAAAGAAGAACTGCTGCTGGACAAGAAAGAATTGGATATATTGTGGCAGCTTAGAAAACTGTTTACAGATGCACCTGACTTTACAGAAAGATTCCTGAAAATACTGAAACAGACTGAATCAAACGAAGAATTCTTTGATGTCCTCCGGGACCGCATGGTGTCATCTCAAAAATCAGGAAAGCCTGTAATATAAAATATTTGAAAATGGTTGATTTTTGAAGTTCTACAATGTATAATACACAAGTATTGTGTGGCAAAACCGCAAAATAACTCTGTTCCAGATGGTTCAGGGCAAGGGAGCTGAATATCATGAGAGAAAACATTCATCCGGAATATCATAAAGTAATATTTTTAGATTCTACTACAGATTACAAATTTTTAAGTGGATCTACACGTACTTCCGATGAAACAATGGAATGGGAAGATGGTAAGGAATATCCGGTTATTCGTTTAGACATATCATCTGATTCACATCCGTTTTATACTGGTCGCCAAAAATTCGCATCTGCGGATGGCCGTGTTGAGAGATTCAACAAAAAATTTGGTTTCAAATCAGCAAATGAATAATTTTGAAAAATGGTCAAACTGCATTGGGACATGTGTTTCAATGCAGTTTTTTTGTGTCAAAAATATGATATACTTAGAAAGATTACAGAAGACGGAAAAGGTGAAAATATGTTTGATCAATTGGAGATAATTGAAAATCGGTATGAGCAGCTGAATGAGCTTTTAAGTGACCCCGATGTCGTCAGCGATCCTGACAAATTAAGAGAATACTCAAAAGAGCAAAGTGATCTGCAAAAGACGGTGGAGGTCTTTCGTGAATATAAAAATCATAAAGAGACGATAGAAGAATCGAAAGAAATGCTGAGTGAGACAGACGATAAAGAAATGCTCGATATGCTGAAGGAAGAGATTGCCGACTCTGAAAAGCAGATACCGGAACTGGAAGAGCAGTTAAAATTATTACTCCTTCCGAAAGATCCAAATGATGACAAAAACGTCATCATCGAAATACGAGGTGCTGCGGGCGGAGATGAGGCCCAGATATTTGCAGGCGATCTGTTCAGAATGTATTCCCGCTACGCAGAAAATAACGGCTGGAAGACTGAAGTGGTGGAAGCGAACGCGAGCGACCACGGCGGTTACAAGGAGATCAGCTTCATGATACAGGGGAGCGGTGCCTATTCCAGGCTGAAGTACGAAAATGGCGCGCACCGTGTGCAGAGAGTACCTGAAACTGAGTCCAGCGGCCGTATCCATACCTCAACGGCAACAGTTGCGGTTCTGCCTGAAATTGAAGATGTTGAAATGGATATCAGAAATGAAGATCTTAAAATAGACACTTACCGTTCCAGCGGCGCGGGCGGACAGCACGTAAACACGACGGATTCAGCAGTCCGTATCACCCATATCCCTACAGGTGTGGTTGTCACATCCCAAGATGAAAAGTCCCAGATTAAAAACAGGGAACGTGCGAGAAAAGTTCTGAATGCAAGAATCTATGACCTGATGCAGCAGGAAGCGGAAGATGAATACGCCGAGCAGAGGAAATCCGCGGTAGGGACAGGCGACCGTTCTGAACGTATAAGAACATACAACTATCCCCAGAGCCGTGTAACGGATCATAGAATCGGCCTGACAATCCAGAAGCTGGATCAGATTATCGAAGGCAAACTGGATGATATCATCGATGCATTGGTCATCGAAGAGCAGACATCGAAACTTGAAGAGCTGAACAATGCCACCATATAGTTATCGTGAGGCAATAAGAAAAGCGGAAAACACTCTTCAGGCATACGATAAAGAAAAGAGAATAGCCCAGCTGTTGGCAGAAGACCTTTTTCGTATGACAACGGCTCAGATCATGATGAAGTCAGATGAGCCGATGTCACAAAAGGAAAGAGGGCTTTATGAAGAAGCTGTCGGAAGAGTGGCCGTCGGAGAACCCTATCAATACGTTGTGGGGTTTTCATGGTTTTACGGGGAGAAATTCAAAGTGACGACAGACACTCTGATTCCGAGGAATGAAACAGAAGAGCTGGTCATGTTTGTTGTGGATGAAGAGAAAGACGACGGCCGGATTGTTGTGGATATCGGAACAGGCACCGGAGCGATACCGGTCACACTGCAGAAACACTGGAATCAAAATAAAGTGTTTGCAACAGATATATCCGAGGGCGCTCTCGAAGTCGCAAAAGAGAACAGTGCTGCACATAATACAGACATTACTTTTTATCATGGGGACTTATACCGTCCATTGATTGGGAATCATATAAAAGCAGATGTCATCATCTCCAACCCCCCCTATATATCAAAAGATGATATATCTATCATGACGCCGTCCGTCATCGAGCACGAACCGCACCAGGCATTGTTTGCCGAGGATGACGGGCTTGAGATTTATAAAAGGCTGATTGATGGATTGCCTGAAGTGTTAAATGCCGGCGGCAGGGTGTATTGTGAAATTGCTTTTAATCAAAAGGAGCCATTGTTAAAATATCTACTGAAGAGATGGCCGGAGACAGAACGTTTCGGAGTAGCGAAAGATATCAACAAGCAGGACAGAATACTTTATTTTACCTGGGAAGGATGAGGTAGTTTGGATACAAAAGTTTGGCAGATTTCATCAGATGAACTGAACAGCCCCGGGACACTGGAGAAACTGGAAGAAATAAAGACGGCACTGACGTACGGAGAAGTCATCGGACTGCCCACCGAGACGGTTTACGGACTTGCAGGAGACGCAACTAACCCCGAAGCCATCCAAAAAATATTCAGTGCCAAAGGGAGACCGCAGGATAATCCGCTGATCGTCCATATCCACAGTATTGAACAGCTGGAAAGGTTTGCTGAAATACCGGATGAACGCATTTTAAAGCTGATGGAGACTTTCTGGCCGGGGCCGATTTCTTTCATATTGCCTTTGAAAGATGATTATATCGCCGCGAAAACTGTGGCGGATCTAAGGTCTGTCGCCGTAAGGATGCCGAGTCATCCTGTAGGTCTGAGGATACTGGAGTATACGGACATTCCACTGGCAGCGCCGAGTGCCAATATAAGCGGGAAGCCGTCCCCGACCGATTACAGCCATGTCATAGATGATTTGAAGGATAAGGTGTATGGTGTCATCGCCAGCGATTCGGCCGATTACGGAATCGAGAGCACAGTGCTGGACTGTACGACATTTCCATATCGCATTGCAAGACCGGGCGAGGTCACCAAAGAGGATTTGGAAAGCGTTATCGATGGACAGGTCGCAGTTCATTCAGATGATATGGATAAGCCTATCTCCCCGGGTATGAAATATAAGCATTATGCACCCAGGCAGCCGCTCATATTGATTGAAGGCAGTGTATTATCACAGACGCTGACATCCAGAAAAGAACAGCGCATCGGTGTGATAGCACCTGAACCATTCCGCCAGGACATCCCGGAAGATGTGGAATTTGTCAGCCTGTGCCTAAAGGAAGACGATTACAGAGAAGCGGCTAAAAATCTGTACGGTGCCCTCAGAAAGATGGACAAGTCCGATGTGGATATCATCTATATATACAGGTTCAAAGTAAACCCCCGGTCTGAGGCATTGTTGAACAGAATATATAAAGCAGCCGGTGACGTATGGATAAAAGGAGCGCATGAAATTGACTAAACCGATTGTATTTGTGTGCACTGGAAATACCTGCAGAAGTCCACTTGCTGAAAGCTATGCAAAATCAACATATGAGAATCATACATTTACTTCGAGGGGAATCATGGTCACAGACAGCGCGACAAATCCTTCATCTCAGCAGATTATAGATGAAGAATCGCTTATCCACCCGGATCCGCCGCAGCAGATGTCCGGAGAGGATGCCGAAAACTCCATATTATTGGCAATGACAAGAGGGCACCTCGATCTACTGAAGGATCTGTATCCTGATTCGGAAGTGTATTTATTAAGTGAATATGCGGACGGAAGCATCGAAGACATCATCGATCCCATAGGTGGAAGCTATGAAGATTACCGCAAAGTGTATTCACAAATGAAATCTTTTATAGATGAATTGTTTAAATGATGGGATAAAAGTAATATGATTACTTTCAAGTATGAAAATTTTATATATAATATAGTTGAGGTGAAAATATGAAAGTTATAATTGGTTCAGATCACGGCGGCTTTAATCTGAAAAATACCATTGTCAGTGACCTGAAAGAAAAAGGTGTGGAAATCACTGATTTCGGTCCGGAATCCAACAATTCGGTAGACTATCCGGATTTTGCAAAACCGCTCGCGGAGAAGGTGGCTGCTGGAGAATACGATAAAGGCATTCTGATTTGCGGAACTGGTATAGGCATGAGTATTTCAGCAAATAAAGTCAAAGGTATCAGGTGTGCTTTAGTGCATGACACATTCTCAGCAAGAGCGACAAGAGAGCACAATGATTCAAACATCCTGGCTATGGGTGAAAGGGTCATTGGAAAAGGGCTCGCATCCGACATTGTAGACATTTGGTTAAATACTGAATTCGAGGGTGGTAGACATGAAAAAAGAGTTCGGAAAATTGAAGAATGATCTGGAAACACTGATAGAAGAGCTTGAAGAGGAAAATTTTTTCTTTGAAGGACAGCGTCTTATCATCGGTTGTTCCACATCTGAAGTGATCGGCGAACATATTGGCAAAAGCAGTTCAATGGAAGTGGCGGAAGTGATCTTCAACAGTTTAAGAACGGTAAAAGAGAAATATGATATTCATTTAATGTTTCAGGGGTGTGAACACATCAACAGAGCAGTAACAATGCATAGAAGAACTTCTGTTCAGTTCGGCTTCGATGAAGTGAGTGTCGTACCTCACAGAAGTGCAGGCGGCAGCCTGAGTGAGTTTGCATATCAGGAGATGTCCGACCCGGTTGTTGCTGAATTCGTCACTGCGGATGCCGGCATAGATATCGGCCAGACAATGATCGGCATGCATTTAAAGCATGTTGCTGTACCACTGAGGACAAATACAAGACTGATTGGTGAGGCTGTCGTTACGATAGCCAAAACCAGACCTAAACTGGTCGGCGGTCCCAGAGCCAAATATAATAATTAAATAAATGAATTGGGGAGAATGCAAATGTCAAATATCAAATCACAAGATCCAAAACTGTTTGAAGCAATTGAGTCAGAGTTTAACCGTCAGGATAAAAACATTGAATTGATTGCCTCTGAGAACTTTGTATCAAAAGCAGTGCTGGAAGCTCAAGGTTCAATACTTACGAACAAGTATGCAGAAGGATATCCTCATAAACGCTATTACGGCGGATGTGAATTCGTAGATGTCGTCGAAGATCTGGCGAGAGACAGATTGAAGGAAATTTTCGGCGCCGAGTACGTGAACGTCCAGCCGCATTCAGGCTCCCAGGCGAACATGGGTGTTTATTTCTCAATACTCGAACCGGGAGATAAAGTGCTCGGCATGAATTTGAGCCACGGCGGTCACCTGACGCACGGCGCACCGGTCAACTTCAGCGGAAAGATGTATGAGTTCAGTGAGTATGGTGTCGATACTGAAACAGAAACGATTGATTATGATGAAGTGATGGAATTAGCTAAAAAAGAACAGCCGAAGCTTATCATAGCTGGTGCGAGTGCTTATTCAAGACAGATCGATTTTGCCAAATTCCGTGAAATCGCTGATGAAGTCGGTGCTTATTTCATGGTCGATATGGC
>DEQG01000129.1:24105-32078 GCA_002360325.1 Salinicoccus sp. UBA3372
ACACACAAGACATTGAGAGGGCCGAGGGGCGGCATCATCCTCGCAAAAGAGAAGTATGGCAAAAAACTGAACAGCATGATCTTCCCGGGTATTCAGGGCGGTCCGCTGATGCATATCATCGCTGCCAAAGCCGTCGCATTCGGAGAAGCGCTTGAAGACGGCTTCAAAGAATATCAGCAACAGGTGATCAAAAATGCTCAGGCATTGGCTAAAGGTCTGACTGACAATGGCCTCAGAGTCGTTTCAGGCGGTACTGACAACCACATCGTTTTAGTCGATGTCAAAAGCTTCGGTCTGACTGGCAAGCAGGCGGAAGAAGTTCTTGATGAAATTGGTATTACATGTAATAAAAACACGATTCCATTCGATAAAGAGTCTCCATTTGTAACGAGCGGTCTTCGTCTCGGCACACCGGCCATGACGACAAGAGGCTTCAAAGAAAAAGATATGGAAGAAGTTGCGAAGTTGATGGCAGAGACATTGAAGCGCGCGAAAAATGAAGAGAGCCTGGATGGAATAATCGAAAAAGTACATGCAATGACTGCCGATTATCCTCTATACGGTTAATAAATATTTAAGTATCTAAAATGAACAGGAGGGCATTTATGTCAAAGGTTCAAGTGATGGAACATCCTCTTATTCAGCATAAAATGGGTTTTATAAGAGATAAAAACACTCCCACAAAAACATTCAGAGAACTGGTTGATGAAGTCGGCATGCTGATGGCATATGAAGTGACCAGAGATCTTGATTTGGAAGACGTAGAGGTGGATACACCGATACAGACAACAACAGCCAAAAGGCTGAGCGGTAAAAAGATTTGTCTTGTTCCGATTTTAAGGGCGGGACTTGGCATGCAGGAGAGTATTCATAAACTGATACCTTCTGCCCGGGTCGGCCATATCGGTCTTTACCGTGATCCGGATACATTGCAGGCGATAGAGTACTATGCAAAATTTCCGGGGGATATTGAAGAACGGGATATTTTCGTCATTGATCCGATGCTTGCAACAGGTGCATCGGCAGTCGAGGCGATTACAGCAATCAAAAAAAGAGGCGGCAGCAAAATCCGTTTCATCTGTTTGATTGCAGCACCTGAAGGTGTGGAAGTTCTGCAGAAGGCTCACCCTGATGTGGACATCTACATTGCCGCATTGGATGACAGGCTTGATGAACACAGTTACATCGTACCTGGTCTGGGTGACGCCGGAGACCGTTTATTCGGAACAAAATAATTCAAATTAATAGGGAGAAAAATCATGAAAAAGATTATGACTATATTTGGAACTCGACCGGAAGCAATTAAGATGGCGCCTCTGGTGCTTGCATTGAAAAATGACCCGGAGCTGGAGCCGATCGTTGTAGTTACCGCTCAACATAGAGAAATGCTTGATCAGGTGCTGAAAATATTTGATATAGAACCTGATTATGATTTAAATATCATGAAGCAGGGCCAGACCCTGCCGGAAATTACCGGCAGAGTGATCGAAGGGCTCGACTCCGTAATCAAAGAAGCAAAACCGGATATGATTTTAGTACATGGCGATACTACGACAACATTTGCCGGCAGTCTTGCTGCATTCTACAACCAGATAGATATCGGCCATGTGGAAGCGGGACTGAGAACGCACAACAAATACTCACCATTCCCTGAAGAGATGAACAGACAGATGACAGGCGTACTCGCAGACCTTCATTTTTCACCTACAGAAAATTCCAAACAGAATCTTCTTGTGGAAAATAAGAATGAAGAATCCATATCTGTTACAGGTAATACTGCAATAGATGCGTTGAAAACTACTGTCAATGATGAGTATCACAGTGAAATAATAGAAAAACATAAAGACAATAAAGTGATTCTTCTGACTGCCCACAGACGTGAAAACATCGGTACGCCGATGCATAACATCTTCAGTGCCGTGAGGGATATCGTAGATGAATTCGAGGACGTGACCGTCGTTTATCCAATTCATAAAAACCCTAAAGTGAGAAGTATTGCCGATGAATATCTCGGCGGGCATGACCGTATAGAGATCATTGAACCTTTGGATGTCGTCGACTTCCACAACTTTGCAGCGAACAGCCACATCATTTTGACCGATTCCGGCGGTGTTCAGGAAGAAGCACCGTCACTGGCGAAACCCGTTGTGGTTTTAAGGGATACTACAGAACGTCCGGAAGGTGTGGAAGCAGGTACTTTAAAACTTGCCGGCATAGAAAAACAGTCGATTTATGACCTGACCAAAGAATTGCTTACAAATGACGATGTGTATAAGAGGATGTCACAGGCAGCCAACCCTTATGGAGATGGCGAGGCGTCCCAGCGCATATGTGAAAATATAAAGTATTTCTATGGCGTCATCAATAATAAACCTGAGAGTTTCCGGGTGTAATTAATTGTGTCGATAATATGTCGCGTTTTTTTAATGATTAAATAAATCTCTTCATGTTATTGACACAAAAATTGCACTCATATATCATTACAAGAGGAATGTGAAAGTTACTCTAGGAAGCTTTTCAAATCACTAGGAGACTGTATTAATAGTGTCATTTTTCAGACGATTTTATAATCATTTTTTAAGATATTTATCTATCCCGCTCATAGTAAGTTTACTGTTTGTCCTTTTTACTCAATCATCGATAGCTGCCGGTTTATTTTTAGGCACTTTTGCGTCTGCATTGATGATGTACAACTGGTACTATCATCTCGAAAGATCATACGATGAAAAAGGTGGCAAATTTAAGCTCGGGACAACGACACGATTCATCATTGTAATAGTAACTTTGCTGGTGTGGCTTAGGTTCCCGGAAACGTTTAACATTTTTGCGATAACTGTAGGACTACTCCTTGGTTATATATTGCTTATTTTTCATGCTGTCAGAGAATTAACGAAGTGAAAGAGGTGAAAAAATGGAACATGGAATTCCAACATATACGATTGATTTTTTTGGTTTGCCGATAATGTTTGATCTGGCGACATCATTGATGATTGTCGTTACATGTCTGATTGTTTTCTTCACACTGTTTTTCATGACGCGTAAGCTGGCAGTAAGACCATCAGGTAAACCGCAGATTCTTGTGGAAGCAATGGTGAACTTCGTTAAAGGTATGATTTCTAGTAATATGGCCTGGAAGCAGGGTGGTAAATTCCACTTTATGGCAATTACTCTGATTGCTTTTATCTTTGTAGCCAATATAATCGGTATACCATTTACAATCATCCTTCCGGATGCCGACCATACTCTATGGTGGAAATCACCTACGGCAGATCCGACGGTGACGTTGACTCTTGCAGGATTGATGATTGTTATGACACACTATTACGGAGTTCAGGCCCAAGGCTTGGGGAACTATGTTAAATCGTATTTTCAACCAATGTGGTTTATGGCACCGATCAAGTTCATTGAAGAATTTACATATAATTTAACGTTAGGTCTTCGTCTTTACGGAAACATCTACGCAGGTGAAATCCTTTTACTATTACTGGTATCCCTTATTACAACAGGTGGAGTACTGGGTGCTGTCGGTGGATTTATTCCGCTTATGGTATGGCAAGGCTTCAAATTGTTCATCAGTGCGATTCAGGCGTTTATTTTCGTTATGTTAGCAATGGTTTATCTCTCACATAAATTGAGCGATGATCATTAATATAAAATTTTTAAATCACATTTATATCTATTTAGGAGGAAATATTTTATGAATTTACTTGCAGCTGGTTTAGCAGCAGGATTAGCAGCTCTTGGAGCGAGTATTGGTATTGGTCTGGTAGTTTCGAAAACAGTTGAGTCCGTGGCGCGTCAGCCTGAGGCTAAAGGTCCGTTACAAACAATAATGTACATCGGTATCGGTGTTGTTGAGGCCGTTCCGATTATAGCGGTTGTTATTGCATTCCTTCTTATGTTCATGTTCTAAGAGTCGTTACAAAGGCGAAGTCTTTTCATCAAGATTTCGCCCTCTTATTATGTAGTCTTATGAGTGAACGAAACTTTCTTGAAAGGAGTGTACATAAGTGGAATTTCTTATACTGGGAAATACTGGAGATGTTGGTGTAGCAATCGGAAGCAGTGTCGTGCTGCTCGCGAGTTTCCTTATTCTGCTTGGAGCCTTATCATATTTTGTCTGGAAACCATTGAAAAAGGTAATGGATGACAGAGAGAGTCTTATACATTCGGAAATAGATGATGCAGAACAACGCAGAATTGAAGCGCAGCGTCTTCAGGAAGAAAATGAAGCATTGTTAAAACAAACACAGGCAGACATTTCAGCAATGATGGAAGATGCCAAGAGACAAGCAACAAAAGAACAGGAATCTATTGTTCATGATGCAAATACACGTGCAAATCAGCTTATGGAAAATGCGAAGGCTGATGTAGAGCTGGAAAAAGAAAAAGCGATTTTGGAAATTAACGATCAAGTCGCTGAATTGTCAATTCTGATTGCTGAGAAGATGATTTCGAAAGAATTGGATCACAAAGATCAGCAAAGATTGGTACAGCAGTATTTACAGGAAGCAGGGGATAAATAATGGCTAAAGTATCAGCTAATTATGCCAGCGCCCTGTTCAAAGCAGTCAAGAACGAAGAGACATTGACCGAAGTTAAGAAGGATTTCGACAAAGTTATAAAAAGCGTACATAATGTGCCGGAGTTTAATGATTTCATCACAAATCCAAAAATCGCCAGAGCTGAAAGGAAAAAAGTTCTGGAAAGTGTTTTTAGTGAAGTTGAAGGGCCTTTGTACAACATGCTGCTGATCCTTTTCGGTAAGGGTAAGATGACTGAGCTTGAAAACATTCATGAAGATTTCATCGATCTTTATAATGAACATTTCAGCCAGGAACATGTAGTGATCGAATCTGTCTATAAATTATCCGGTGACGAGCTGGATGATGTCGGGAAATTTTTCATAAAGAAAACAGGATTGAAAAAATTAATGATTGAAAATGAAGTGAACGAAGACCTGATTGGCGGCATCAGAGTATTTATCGATACGAAAGTATATGACGTTTCCGTAAGAGGGCAGTTGAACACTTTAAAAAATCAATTCAAGGAACACGCGAATAGTTAATTGAGGAGTGACATTCATGGCAATCAAAGCTGACGAAATTAGTACTCTTTTAAAAAGCCAGATTGAAAATTATGAACAAGACATGACAGTATCTGATGTCGGAACTGTTATCCAGGTGGGTGACGGTATCGCGCTTGCTCATGGTTTGAATGATGCGATGGCTGGAGAGTTGCTGGAATTCCCTAGTGGTGTACTGGGACTGGCACAAAGCTTAGAAGAAAGTAATATCGGTATTGTTATTTTAGGACCGTATGATGATATTAAAGAAGGCGATGAAGTTAAGCGTACGGGCAGAATCATGGAAGTGCCTGTTGGTGAAGAGCTTATCGGCCGCGTTGTAAACTCTTTAGGTCAGCCTATTGACGGCAAAGGCCCGATCGGTGCAACGAAAACCAGACCAATCGAAAGCCCTGCGACTGGTGTAATGGATCGTAAAAGTGTTGATGAACCATTACAGACTGGTATTAAAGCGATTGATGCTTTAGTTCCAATCGGCCGCGGTCAGCGTGAGCTGATTATCGGTGACCGTCAGACAGGTAAGACAACTGTTGCAATCGACACGATTCTTAACCAGAAAGATCAGGATATGATCTGTGTTTATGTAGCAATCGGTCAGAAAGAATCAACAGTTGCAGCTACAGTTGAAACATTACGTCAAAATGGTGCGTTGGATTACACAATCGTAGTATCTGCGAGTGCGTCCCAGCCTGCTCCATTATTATATATTGCTCCATATGCAGGAGTGTCCATGGCAGAAGAATTCATGTTCAACGGAAAACACGTGCTTGTTGTCTATGATGACTTGACGAAGCAGGCAGCTGCTTACCGAGAGCTGTCATTACTTCTTCGCCGTCCGCCGGGCCGTGAAGCATACCCTGGTGACGTATTCTACGTACACAGCCGCTTACTTGAGCGTGCTGCAAAACTGAATGATGACCTTGGCGGCGGTTCAATCACTGCACTGCCATTCATTGAAACTCAGGCAGGGGACATCAGTGCATACGTACCGACAAACGTTATCTCCATTACCGACGGGCAGATATTCCTGCAATCCGACCTGTTCTTCTCAGGCGTAAGACCTGCGATCAACGCCGGACTGTCAGTGTCACGTGTTGGTGGTTCCGCACAGATTAAAGCGATGAAGAAAGTTGCAGGTACCCTGCGTCTTGATCTCGCATCATTCCGTGAGCTGGAGTCATTCGCCCAGTTTGGTTCAGACCTTGATGAGGCGACTGCAGCGAAACTTGAACGCGGTAAGAGAACTGTCGAAGTACTTAAACAGGGTGAGAACAAGCCGCTGAAAGTCGAGTATCAGGTGGCAATCCTTTATGCACTTGTAAACGGACACCTGGACGATATCGCAGTTGAAGATATCACACGTTTTGAAGATGAGTTCTTAAGCTGGATGGATTCAAACCAGAAAGAACTTCTGGACACAATCCGTGATACAAAACAATTACCAGATGATGAAGCATACGTTAATGCGATGGAAAGCTTCAAGAAAATTTTTAATCCTTCAAAGTAAGTTAAGACGATGATGGATAAGGTGGTGAATGTATGGCTTCACTTAGAGAGATAAAAGGACGTATCGGTTCTACGAAGAAGATGAGTCAGATTACCAGTGCAATGCACATGGTTTCAAACTCGAAACTTCGCCGTGCAGAGGAGAATGCGACCAGATTTCAGACATACCGCGATAAACTGCAGGAAGCTGTGCAGGCGATAGCGTCTGGAAACTCCACAGCAGAACATCCTATGCTGGAAGATCGCCCGGTTAAACGTACAGGTTATGTTGTGATTACTGCCGACAGTGGTCTGGCAGGCCCTTATAACTCAAACGTTTTGAAACAACTGACCGGCGCAATAAAAGAACGTCATAATAATGATGCTGATTATTACGATATTTTAGCTATCGGTAAAATGGGTTATGAATTCCTGACCTCCAGAGGTTACAGCGTTTCAAAATATCGTACCGGCTTGGCCGATCAGCCTGACTTTAGCAGTGTTAAGGAGATTACACATGAAGCTGTATCAAGCTTTATAGATGAAGACATAGATGAACTGTACATTATATATAATGAGTTTATCAATGTGCTTGAACAGAAAGTAAGAACAGATAAGTTGCTGCCATTGTCAAAATCAGACATAGATTCGGATACAACATCTGAATCAGCTTTAACGAGCTACGAGTTTGAACCGGATAAAGAATCATTGCTTACCACTATTCTGCCGCAGTATGCAGAAAGTCTAATCTATGGTGCTTTACTGGAAGCCAAGGCAAGTGAACATGCAGCACGTATGACTGCCATGAAAGCTGCAACAGATAATGCTAAAGAACTTATTGATGATTTATCATTGGAATATAACCGTGCGAGACAAGCTGCAATTACGCAGGAAATCACAGAGATTGTTGGCGGTGCAGCTGCACTTGAATAAGATTGCTAGGAGGAAAACGAATGGCTTTAGGTCAAATAGTACAAGTCATGGGTCCTGTTGTTGACGTTCGTTTTAATGAAGGCGAACTGCCTGAATTAAATAACGCATTGACTGTAGACATTCACAAAGGTGACGAAACAACTTCCCTTACTCTGGAAGTTGCACTGCACCAGGGTGATAATGTTGTAAGAACAATTGCGATGGCTTCAACAGATGCGCTTCAACGTGGCGCAGAAGTTGTCAATACAGGCAGCCCAATTTCAGTGCCTGTCGGTGAAGCGACTCTTGGCCGGGTATTTAACGTATTAGGTGAACATATTGATTTAGGTGAGCCTATTGCTGAAACCGAAAGAAGAGATCCAATTCACAGACAAGCTCCGACATTTGATGAATTGACTACGAATGTAGAAATTTTAGAAACAGGTATTAAAGTAGTAGACTTACTTGCGCCTTATACAAAAGGTGGTAA
>DEQG01000129.1:32110-35700 GCA_002360325.1 Salinicoccus sp. UBA3372
GTTGGTAAAACAGTTCTGATCCAGGAACTCATCAACAACGTAGCACAGGAACACGGAGGTATTTCAGTATTTGCCGGCGTAGGAGAGCGTACACGTGAAGGTAACGACCTTTATTACGAGATGAGTGATTCAGGAGTTATCGAAAAAACAGCGATGGTATTTGGTCAGATGAACGAGCCGCCTGGTGCACGTATGCGTGTAGCATTATCAGGACTTACAATGGCTGAATACTTCAGAGATGAACAAGGACAGGATGTTCTGTTATTCATCGATAACATTTTCCGTTTCACTCAGGCAGGTTCAGAGGTGTCAGCACTTCTAGGACGTATGCCGTCAGCGGTAGGTTACCAGCCTACACTTGCAACTGAGATGGGTCAGCTCCAGGAGAGAATCACAACGACGAGCACTGGTTCAGTTACGTCAATCCAGGCGGTATTCGTACCTGCCGATGACTATACAGACCCGGCGCCTGCTCAGACATTCGCCCACCTGGATGCAACGACGAATCTGGAACGTAAATTATCAGAGATGGGCATCTACCCTGCGGTGGACCCGCTTGCATCCACTTCACGTGCATTATCACCAGCAGTTGTCGGTGAAGAGCACTATGAAGTTGCAAGAGAAGTACAGGCAACAATCCAGAAGTACCGTGAATTACAGGATATCATTGCAATTCTTGGTATGGATGAATTGTCAGATGAAGATAAGGTGACAGTGTCGCGTGCACGTCGTATCCAGTTCTTCCTGAGCCAGAACTTCCACGTCGCAGAACAGTTCACAGGTCAGAAAGGTTCTTATGTACCTGTTGCTGAGACTGTGAAAGGATTCAAAGAAATCCTTACAGGAAATTACGATCATATACCTGAAGATGCTTTCCGTCTTGTCGGCAGCATTGAAGATGTACTTGAAAAAGCTCGTGGTATGGGTGTAGAAGTATAAAATCGGGAGGTAAAATCACATGACAATTTCACTCGACATAGTGACTCCTAATGGTTCAGTCTTTCAAGAAGAAGACTGCGAGATTATCATACTTCAGTCAAAACAAGGTGAACTTGGTATTATGGCTGGACATATCCCGACTGTAGCTGCACTTAAAATAGGTAGTCTACGAGTAAAGATAAACGGTCAATATGAATACTTTGCTGTAACTGAAGGGTTCGCAGAAATAAACCCTTCAAAAGTCACTGTACTTGTTCAAGCAGGTGAATTTGCTGAAGATATAGATACAGAACGTGCGGAAGCAGCACGTGGGCGTGCAGAAGAATTACTGCAACAGTCACAAGATGAAAAAATAGACAGATACCGTGCAGAGTTGTCTTTACAACGTGCACTCAACCGTATAAATGTTGCACAACACAGATAAAGCTTGGGGGCTCCCCAGGCTTTTTTTAAAGGATGATTTATATTTTATTTTCACAACTGGCTTTCATGCATATAATATTACATCTGTTCAGTGTGATATTTTGCTTTTGGCTGATACAAGGATTAAATATACAGAGATTTTTCCGTAAAGGGGAAACCGGCAGGATAATGTTACTGATGATCGTCCTATCTGTTCTACTGGGCAGCGCTCTGAGTAATTTTATTATGGATTTCTTTTCCCTGGTCCAGGAAGCTTCATTAATATTTAATTAAAAACCGATTGAAATGCTTTACAACATGTTTAGACAACTATAGTATTGTTTATAGTTAAATAGATAGTGTTTTAACTATTTTTTATGGAGTGTGGACAATGGATAAAATTATCGTTAAGGGTGGAAACAGATTGACAGGATCTGTAAATATAGAAGGCTCAAAAAACGCAGTACTTCCAATATTGGTAGCTTCGCTGCTGCCTGTCAAAGGCAGATCTGTACTGACAAATGTGCCGAATTTATCAGATGTGGATACCTTAACTTCTTTATTAAAATTACTGGGCGCAAAAGTTGAAACAGAAGAGGCCACTGTAAAGGTCGATTCTTCAAACGGCTTATCTTATAACGCGCCATATGATCTTGTAAGTAAAATGAGAGCGAGCATGCTTGTCATGGGACCGCTGCTTGCACGTTATGGAAAATGTAAGATTGCCATGCCGGGTGGATGCGCGATTGGCAGCCGGCCGATTGAACAGCATATAAAAGGTCTTGAAAAAATGGGAGCCACCTTCAAAAATATCGATGGTAATATCGAAGGGCATACCGACGGTACTTTAAAAGGTGCAAAGATATCATTGGACTTCCCGAGTGTAGGTGCAACCCAGAACCTGATCATGGCTGCAAGTCTCGCTGACGGAGTCACTCATCTTGAGAACGTCGCCATGGAACCGGAAATTGAAGATCTGGCTGATTATATCAATGATATGGGCGGCCGTGTAACGGGCGCCGGAACAAGTCATATCATCATCGAAGGTGTCAAGGAATTGACCGGTGTGGAGCATCAAGTGATTCCGGACCGTATTGAAGCAGGTACTTTCATGATTGCTGCAGCAATTACAAACAGCGAAATTACATTGAAAAATGTAGTTGCAGATCATCTGCTATCCTTAATTTCCAAATTGGAAGAGATGGGTATCAAGATTATAGACAACAATAATGAAATTAAAGTTGTACCATCTGAGAGACTGAAGCCGATCAGTGTGAAGACGATGCCCCATCCAGGATTTCCGACGGATATGCAAAGTCAGATGATGGCGCTTTTAACTACGGTAAGAGGCACAAGCACCATTACCGAAACTATTTTTGAGAACCGCTTCATGCATGTAGATGAATTTGGCAATATGAATGCAGATATATCATTGGAGGATAATACCGCGGTAATAAAAGGCGGCAGAGCTTTGCAGGGTGCACGTGTCAAATCTACAGATTTGAGAGCCGCAGCTGCTTTAATACTGGCGGGATTGGCCGCTGAAGGGTATACTGTAGTTACAGAATTAAGGCATTTAGATCGCGGCTATGTTGATTTTCACAAAAAGCTGAGTCAGCTTGGTGCCGATATCGAAAGAGTTAGTGACGAAGACAAAGAGAGAGAACCCGTGACTAACTAGAGTGAGGTTTTAGTATGGAAGAAACATCAAAAAAACTGGTTCATAGACGTTTTCCGCTAGTCGTCCGTATTCTGCTGTTCGTATATATCGCAATCATCGTCTTTTTCCTGGGCTTGATGATAGGCTATGGTATTTTGGACAACCCATTTGAAATATTCAGGATAGAGACGTGGGAACATATCATTAATTTAACAGAGGTATAAAATATGCTTACTTATGATCAGATTAAAGCAATCATTCCACACAGACCGCCGTTTTTACTGATTGACCGTGTAACAGAAATCGAACCCGGAGTGAAATGTACAGGCATTAAACAAGTATCAGGAAATGAACCGTTTTTCCCGGGACATTTTCCCGAATACGCAGTCATGCCCGGAGTACTGATAGTAGAAGCACTTGCACAGGTGGGCGGGGTTGCATTATTGCAGCAGCCGGAATTTAAAGGAAAGCTTGCATTTTTCGCAGGCATTGATAAATGTAAGTTCAGAAAACAGGTCACTCCTGGTGATACATTGGAACTGACGGTAGAAATAACGAAAATGAAAGGCCCTATAGGCAAAGGCGATGC
>DEQG01000129.1:35842-37976 GCA_002360325.1 Salinicoccus sp. UBA3372
AACAAAGCATTGCCTTCATAATTCTCTTCCATAAGTTTTTCGAGCAGGTTTTCAGCATAGTTTGGATCCTGCTGTATGATATCACCGATGAACAAAAGTGAAATGCCCCTATTGATTGAATTCATCTCTAAAAATTTTCCTTCGAATAATGCAGGCTGGTTTGAAGTTCTCGTGATTCTTATAAGTAAAGTGACCTCGGTGCCGATAAACTCTTCCAGTATATCTTTGAAATCCTCGGAAATTGCAACCTCGACAATCCACGAATCTTTTCCGGCTTCCTTATTGATGATGATTCCGTCAAGCAGATCTAAAATAATGTAGTTATTTTCATGCTGCATCTTTATATCCACAATTTTAAATGATTTCATGACATCCCCCCTCATTTTTTCAAAAACTACAGATTTCGCAAAACTGTCAGCAGATTTTTAAAATCTGTGCACTTTTAAATACAATTCTCTCTTTATTGTATAGTATTTTCTGCAGAAATTAAATTGTTGTCATTTGCAGAATATTCTATCTGGATTTAAGCTATGAGCATGGAAGGGGGTGGACCAGATGTTAAATAAAGTAGTGCTTGTCGGAGAGCTCGTCAGAAATGTTTCAATTAAACAAAGCAATAATACTAATGTCAATTCATTCATATTGGCAACAATACGTATACCTAAAGATCAGAAAAGAGATCATGAAGTACATTTCATCTACTGCAAAGGATTTGGGAAGGCAATACCCAACTTACTGGACAGTGCCAGAGAAGGGCAGATGTTATGTGTAAGCGGCCAGCTTGCGACGATGATGCATACGGCTGAAGATGGCACAAGGGAATACCGCATGGAGGTCTGGGCGGAAAGTGTAAAATTCATGCCGGAAAAACTGCATAACAGTTCTAATATTAAAAATCCAAATGAATTGATCAATGAAGCAGTCAAAAATTACAATCGTTACGATTTTGTTGGAGAGGAACGAATACTCACGATAGTAAACAGCAATACCGGAATGGCCGATGAAGAAGAGCTTAATACAACGGAGTCTGATAAGCACGTTGAAATACTAAAAAACATGATTAAAAATAATGAACCTGCTGAGAACATATCCAATGAGATTGATAATGAAGAAGACAGCAAAGATGTAGAAGAAAAAGCACACGCATAGTAGAAAATGATTACAAAACCACTCTTGTATCCTTAATTTCAAAACTCACACACACAGTCTTGCCTGGTGTTTTATCTGCGTAATTACATCAGGCAATGCTTTTTTAGCATTTGTAAAGATTTTTTTAAATTTCTTTATTACAAATCATAACTGTATATTACAGTTTTCAGTTTTCAGAGTGATTCGATCAAAAATACACTGATAATTTAAAAGTGTTGATCTAACAACGTTTATCGGTTTTCTTTGTTAAATTACATACATTTATAAGTAACTAATTACATATATTTAAGACCTCCTGAAATATTCAGAACGCAGAGGAAATCTTTCTGTAACATAACTGTAAAAGTGGCCTTTACATTTTATCTCTCTGTAACCTATGAAATATATTTATCTGTTATAGTTCTATTTAGTAATTAAGCAAACCTAAATGAAACAACATATAAAGAAAAACAGATAGAGGCTTTTTAAATCAATAGGTAAAACCCAGGAGGAAATTTATAATGAAGAAATTATTATCAGTAGGTACAGCAGTTGCATTTTCGACATTATTGGCGGCTAACGCGGAAGCTTCAGAACAAGACCATAAAGTTGAATCAGGGGAAACTTTATCAGAGATCGCATCACTTAACGAAACAACAGTAAGTGCATTGAAAGAAGCTAACGGCTTATCATCAGATATTATCCTTCCAGGACAAGTTCTTCAGGTAACAGGTGAAGTTTCTGAAGATGCTGAAGAAGTTAAAGATGGTATTTATGTTATCCAGCCTGGCGATACTTTATTTGAAATCGCGGTTGAATTCGACCTGACTGTAAAAGAACTGATTGATTTAAATAACTTGTCATCAGACCTGATCGTTGCAGGAAATGAATTAATCGTTTCTAAAGACGCAGCATCTGAAGAAGTACAGGTAGCAGCTCCAGAAGTGGTTGAAGAGCCTGTAGTTCAGGAAGAAGAAGTGGTTGAAGAACAGCCTGTAACACAAGA
>DEQG01000129.1:38026-39674 GCA_002360325.1 Salinicoccus sp. UBA3372
GAACAGCCTGTAACACAAGAAGCACCGGCTGAAGAAGCAGTTGTAGAAGAAAACAACAATAACTATGACCAGCAGGCAGCTGAACAGGCAGCAGCTGAAGAAGCGGCAGCACAGGAAGCAGCTCAGCAAGAGCAGCAACAGCAGGAGCAACAAGCACAGCAAGAACAGCAACAGCAGCAAGAAGTTCAAACACAGAACCAATCAGCAGCTCCAAGCAATAACAGTGGCTTAAACTGGGGAGCACTTGCAGCTTGTGAATCAGGCGGAAACCCTAATATCGTAAGCAGCAACGGCCTTTACCACGGTCTTTACCAATTTGACGCTCAAACTTGGCAGTCAGTAGGCGGTTCTGGCGTAGCTTCACAAGCATCAGCAGCTGAACAGACTCAGAGAGCTCAGCAGCTTTATGATTCAAGAGGTTCACATCCTTGGCCTGTATGTGGCTCAAGACTGTAATATAGATTTTAAGAGAAGAAGTATGGACATCTATAACTTGTCTATACTTCTTTTTTTATTGCAGATTTACAGATTTCATAATTCTGGATGCGAATTTTAGAAATCTGTGCGTTTTTAAATACAATAACCTGGAAATTGCTGATTTTTTGGACAGAAATCAAATTGCTGTGATATGTAGAAAATTTATAATCGTATTAATATGGAAGGACGGCAGTTTATTGCAGAAAGGGGCTGTATTTAGTTAGGGATAAATCACGAAGGCATAAGCAATTGGAAATATTAATGTACAGATATGCTCTGCAGGAGGCAGATCTGATTGAACTGGAGAATTTGAGAAGAGGCTACGAAGGAGAACTTGCATTTGACAAGGTATTGGAAGATGAGTTTGGTGATGTGGATTTTATTCATATAAAGGATTATTGTTTTAAAGTTGGCAGAGGAACCTCCGGTTCCACCAAATCAGAAAGCAGCATTGATAGAGAAATCCAAATTGATAATTTAATTGTAGCAGGGGACAGGATGATTACCTTCGAAGTGAAAAACTATAATTTTGACTTGAAATATGACGCGGGGCACTGGACTTACTTGAATGGCAGAAAGTTTTCAGATCCGCTTATCCAGATCAGACGTCAGCAGAATGCGCTGCAGGAACTGGTTGAGGAGCCGGGTTTTACTGTAAAAGTTTTCAGTACAATAGTGTTTATCAATCCGGATCAGACAATTTATAATCTCCCTGAACATCCAGAGATTATTGTCAGAAGCAACCTGCTGAAAAAATTGAAGAAAGTTCTTAGAGAAAACCGACATGACTATTCAAAATTGAAGAAATATCTGGAAGTGAGGCGGCTGCCCGAGTCACAGTACCAAGGAGAAGTCGGTGTTTTATTTGAAGAACTGAAAACCGGCGTGTTTTGTGGAGAGTGTGGGGAGAGGCTTCATAAGAAAAGTAACTATAATTACTTTTGCCAATCCTGTGATCAGAT
Source organism: Salinicoccus sp. UBA3372 (assembly GCA_002360325.1). Taxonomy (GTDB): domain Bacteria; phylum Bacillota; class Bacilli; order Staphylococcales; family Salinicoccaceae; genus Lacicoccus; species Lacicoccus merdavium. The sequence goes on from DEQG01000129.1 coordinate 39,466, forward strand.
TTTTCCTATATTAACTGTGATAAAACAAATGATTTATGAGCTTAGAATTTTAAATGTAAATTGGAAAATAACTGCTTCAATTTTGCACAAGTTTTCCAAAGAATCTATCTCGGAAAGTTGCATGCTAAAGTATCGAAAAGCAGATAAAATTAAATATTGATGATTGTACTGATAGAGTTTTCGTTTTAAAGCGGACAGAATTTTGGTAT
>DEQG01000109.1 GCA_002360325.1 Salinicoccus sp. UBA3372
ATCATAAATATCCGAGCAGGGACGTGGCGATTGTAAAATAAATCAATAATCCCATGATGTCATTGATGGTGGTGATGAACGGTCCTGAAGCGACTGCGGGATCGATTTTCAGCTTTTTAATGATGACGGGTATGATGGCGCCGACGACTGCAGATAAGCTCAATGTAATGATCAGGGTCAAACCGACGATGACGGCGAGCATGATATCCCCTGAAGGGTACAGTAATGGAATGATGATGAGCAGCATGAGTGTACATGCCAGGCCGAGCAGGAATCCGGTGGCGAGTTCACGCCACAATGTCTTTAAAATCGAACCGGGTCCTATATTTCCAAGCGCCAGGTTACGGACAGCGACGGTCAGGGCCTGTGTGCCGGTGTTGCCGGCTGAATCCATGATGAGCGGGATGAAAGCTGATAACAGGACGACAGTTTCAAGCGTTTCTTCAAATGCCCCGATAATATTTGCTGTAATCATGCCGAGGAGCATGAGCAGGATGATCCAGGGACCGCGCTTTTTGGCAGATTGGAATATCGTTATTTTATGGTCCATTGCGCCTCTGGTTGTACCGAGTTCACCGAAGTCTTCTTCGGTTTCAATATGTACGACATCGAGAATGTCATCCACTGTAACAATACCGGCAAGCAGTCCATGCTCAGTGATTACGGGGAGTGCAATCAGGTCATATTTCTGAATCACCTTAGCGACATCTTCCTGGTCGTCATCGACTTTTACTGAAATAAAATTCTTCTTCATTATCGATTGCATCGTCGTTTCTTTACCGGCCATGACAATCTCCCTCAATGAAATGACGCCTTTTAAATGATGTTCAGAGTCAGTGATGTACAAATAATAGATTGTTTCAGCGCCGGCGGCTTCTTTAGAAAGCTGTTCCATGACCATATCGGCGGTATCTTCTTCTTTGACAGCGATATACTCTTTGGTCATTATCGTTCCGGCACTGTCTTCAATATAATCAAGCAGCTCTTTCACTTTTTCAGTGTCTTCTTCGGCCATGAGTGATATCAGTCTTTCACGGTATCCGGCACTCTGTAGTTCAAGGAAGTCTACAACGTTGTCTGCATACATCGCATCAAACATCTCTGCGGTATAGTGATCATCCATTTCCTCAACCGCTTTTGTCTGTTGTTCGGGATCCAGAGCCTGAAAAACATCGGCAAATTCTTTTGCAGATAAAAAATATCGAATTCTGGCGTGCTGATGACTCTCCAGTGCAAGATAAACAGCCGCCTGATCCGTGGGGTGGATATTCAGGAATATTTCCCTGAATGTCCGGCGGTCATCTTTGGACAGTGCGGTGACTATTTCATCCTGAAAACTGATGAGACGCTCCATCAGGCTCCCTCCTTTCTTCTATCTTACATTTACCCATTAATGACAGACAATAACTGAGATTTCATTTATCATACACAAGGTATCATTCAAAACATGATTTCCTTAATGAAAAAATACAATAAAAGTTTAAACCGAAATAGAAATAAACTCCAAATTATTAGTGAATTATGTAATAATGGCTTCTATGCAATTGTTTAAATTTTTAAAATATTGATGGGAGGGTTTAGATTTGGCAAAAAATACGGCTAAACGCAAGTTTGAAATGCCGCATATTTACGTCATACTTTTCATTCTGATTACGCTTGCCGCGATTGCATCCTATATCGTCCCTGCGGGTGAATTCGCCCGGGAGGATGTTAACGGCACGTCTGTAATCATCCCGGGTACGTTTGAATTTGTCGCCCAGTCACCGGTTGGAATTTTAGAATTCATGACTGCGATTCCGCGCGGAGTTGAAGGTACAATCATCATCATCTTCGGCATCATGGCAATCGGTGCGATGTTCAGAGTCATTGAAAAAGCGGGTGTCATTGATGTCATCATCAACTTTTTGATCAAACAATTTGGAAACAAGGGATTGCTGATCATTCCTGCGATCGTCATTCCTCTGGCAATATTCGTTTCATTGACAGGCAACATCGAATCTTCGCTGATTTTCCTGCCCGCATTGCTGCCGCTGTTCCTGAGGCTCGGCTTTGACCGCATGGCAGCGACGGGAACGGTACTGATTGCGACAGTCGTTGGTTTCTCACTGGCACTGACGGCACCTGCCAACCTGGGTACTGCCCACACCATTGCGGAGCTGCCTTTATTCTCAGGTATGGGGTACCGTGGAATCATGCTTGCCGTGATGACGGTGATTGGTATTCTGTTCGTGATGCGTTATATTAAGAAAGTCGAGAAAGATCCGGAGAAAACATTGATAACAGACAATGTGGATGATTCCCAGTTCATCAAGGATGACGATGACACGAAAGAAGTCACCACAAGAACAATCGTCGCTACGTGGGTTTTCATCGTTGCTCTCGGTTTCATGCTGTTCGGGATATTCCAGTATCAGTGGTATTTCATTGAACTTGCAGGATTCTACATAATGGCAGGTTTGATTACTGGTTTAATTGGCGGGCTGAAGCCTTCACAAATTGCGACAGCAATGAATGAGGGGATTCAGAACATCATCTTAGGTGCATTGATCGTCGGTGTGGCACGCGCGATTGCTGTAATGCTTGAAGACGGTGTCATCATGGATACGATCGTTCATTATCTGAGTCAGATTGTAACACTGCTGCCTGAGTGGCTCGTTCCGGTGGCGATGATGATCGTCCAGGGGCTGCTGAACTTCCTGATTCCTTCCGGAAGCGGACAGGCAGCCGCCACCATGCCGATCATGGTCGGTATTGTCGACCTTACAGAAATGACACGTCAGACTGCAGTGCTTGCATTCCTGATGGGTGACGGCTTCTCGAACATATTCTACCCGACGTCCGGTTACTTCATGGCGGCACTTGCGATTGCCAAAATCAAGTACACAGACTGGATTAAGTTCATCTGGCCGCTGCTTCTGTTATGGTATGGAGCAGGGGCAATATTCCTGGTCATTGCGTTCTTCATTGAATATGGCCCGATGTAAATTAAAACGTGAAAGGGTGTATGCATGTGAGATGCGGCACTAAATGCTTCATCGTGACAGTGGAAAAGGATAATGATAAAAGGACTTATGAAGTTCCTGCACGGAGTTCCATCGATGCCAGAAAAATAAGCCGCCGCCGTTACGGTGAAGATCTTGTCATTCACTCTGTTCATAAAAAATGATTGATTGAAGCAGTTCTTTATCTTAAATGATGAGGAACTGTTTTTAATCGTTTAAATTTGTGTAATAGTAAACTAATATTTATAATTGAAATAGTAAGCGGCTTGAAGTGTTTATTAAAAGAGGGGGAGTAAATATGATTGATGGTTTACAAAGTGTCATGTTATATGTGGACAATCAGGAACAATCCGTAGCTTTTTGGACGAAAGATCTGGGATTTGTAATTAAATCAGAAGACATTATTTACGATGACTATAAATCAGTGGAAGTTGCACCCAGTCTCGATTCACAGACGAGCATCGTGATCTTTGACAGGGCATTCATAAGGGAAGCGAGCCCTGAAGTGAATCTCGGCACGCCTTCACTGATGTTCCGGGTGGAAAACCTGGATGAGTTATACGCCGATTTTAATAATAAAGGCATCAGAGTCGGAGATATCGTGGAGACGCCCGATGGGCGTGTGTTTAATTTTTCGGATGATGAAGATAATTACTTTGCGGTGAATGAAGTCAAATAGCATATGAAGTGATTGACGATTATGACTGGTCTCAGGATTTTAATATGGAAACCGGAGAAGTCCGGGAAAATGACAGGGCAGACTATATCAGAAATACCATTGTCGGAGCGATGAACAAACAGCCCTTAATAACGTAAAAACAGCTGTGATG
>DEQG01000031.1 GCA_002360325.1 Salinicoccus sp. UBA3372
ACTAAAAGCTGTGAGTGACTGGTAATCATACTTTATCGGTCACCCGGCTGACTCACTGATTTATATATTCGTTAATTTTATTTGAACCTGCAGATCAAAGTAAGAAATATATACAGATAACAATGAATTCCGAAATAAAAAGATAATTAGTACCTTAAAGAGTGTAATTACCCATAAAAATCAAAAGTAAATAAATCAAAATCCCCTTTTTCCTCCTAATACATTATGAGGAGATTTTTTTATGTCCAAAATAATAAAGGGGATGATTTTATGTTTCTGACAGAGCGCAGCAAATCAAATGAATTGAAGTATCTGGAAACCTTATCAATCAGAGCACAGCTGACAGAGGCGGAGTCGAAAACACTGAACAGATTACAGAAGGGTTTCGAAGGTGAAGCGTTATATGACAAGATCTTTGATGAAGCAGGACACGATAAGGTCAGTATTTTCAGAGATATCTGGATAAAAGCAGATAAATCTTTGACTCAAATTGACAGTTTAATCGTCAGTGATGATGTAGTTGTTATCAATGAGATTAAAAATTACAGTGGACAGTATAATTACGAAAATAATGTATGGCATGTAGGAAATATTCAAATATCGGATGATCCCATCATTCAGGCTAAAAGATCGAGTTCTAAACTCATAAAAATATTCAGGGAAAATCATGCCAATATCACTGTGGATGCCAAGGTGGTATTTCCCAATCCTTACTTTATACTCACAACAAATGATGAGGCCTGCAATACATCTATGATAAAAAGGGACAGACTTAAAATGTACATGAGATCTTTGAACCGCTTATCCTCCGGAAAGCCTTCCCATGAGATTATGGAATTGCTTGAATCATACAGGGTGCCCGAACCTGTCTATAATATGGATACAAAATTCAGCCGTCTCAAAACAGGCAGATATTGCGTCCATTGCAATGCATATGAATTTGACAGTTACAGGGGCTTTACAGTCTGCAGAAATTGTCACGGCAGAATGAGCAATAAACTGCATGTGTTGACTGCAGTACGGGATTTTCAACTGTTATTTCATAATGAACAGATTACAACTGCTGTCATCCAAAAGATATTAAACGAGGAAATGTCATATTCGACAATTCAAAGAAATCTAAGAACGTATTGTACTCCGATTAATCATGGCAGATCCAGAACATATGAGCTGCGGGATAAAAGCCCGATTGTTTGATATCATATCCGGTCAGATTTATACTTGATGAACAATATACAGATGGAGGCGGAAATATGAAGAATGAACAGATTGTCCTTGCAAAGCGGCCGGAAGGGATTCCTGGAGATGATGTATTCAGGTTTGAAGAGACCGGAGTCCAGGAGCCGGCGAAAGGTGAAGTGACAGTAAAAAGCATCTATGTTTCTGTGGACCCTTATATGAGAGGACGGATGTCGGCGGGTAAGTCATATACGAAGCCATTTGAAGTGGGAGCACCGATGGGCGGACATGTCGTCGGGAAAATCGGCGAATCCAATGCTGACGGTTTTAAAGAAGGTGATTATGTCAAAGGTATAATGGGCTGGCAGCGTTATGTGACAGTGTCTGCTGAAAACCTGTCTAAAATTGAAAATACTGAACTGCCCCTGCACTTGTACTTGAGCACACTCGGCATGCCGGGCCAGACAGCATATCACGGCCTTTTGAAAATCGGTAAGCCTGAAAAGGGCGAGACAGTCGTTGTTTCGGCGGCATCCGGTGCAGTCGGTTCCGTGGTCGGCCAGATTGCAAAGATTAAAGGTGCAAGAGTCGTCGGCATTGCGGGCGGTGAAGAAAAGACCAAATATTTAACGGAAACACTCGGGTTCGACGCGGGTGTGGATTACAAATCTGATGATTACAGTGAAAAGCTGGCAGAAGCGGTTTCAGAAGGTGTGGATGTTTATTTTGAAAACGTCGGCGGGCCGGTTTCGGACGAAGTGTTCAAACATCTTAATAAGTTTTCAAGAATCGCAGTGTGCGGGGCGATATCTGCATACAATAATCCGTCAGAAGACATCGGGCCTAGAATCCAGCCAACATTGATCAAGTCACAGACACTGATGCAGGCATTTATCGTCGGCAATTTTGCGGATGATTTCGAGAATGCAGACGATCAGCTGTCAGAATGGGTGAATGAAGGTAAAATTCATACCGAAGTTTCAGTGGAAGAGGGGTTTGAAAAAATCCCTGAAGCATTCAGAAAACTGTTTGACGGTTCAAACTTCGGAAAGCAGATAGTGAAAGTTGCAGAGGAATAAAAGTTTCTGCAGCATAAAAATAAGCTGCCTGCCTGTGGAGATAATTCCCCATAGGTGAGCAGCTTTTTATTTTGTCCGGGATTTATAAGATTAGCTGATTACTTTCAGACCGACTGCACTGCCGATGATGAGAGCGATGAAAAATATTCTCGGAAAGTTTTTCGGTTCATTGTAGAGCAGCATGCCGAGAATGGCGCCACCTGCTGCACCGATACCTGTCCAGATGGCATAGGCTGTACTCATGGCGATTGTACTCATCGCAATCGACAGGCATATGAAGCTGAAGCCGAAGAGAAATAATATTCCCAACAGCGCTATTTTAGTCCGCCTGTGGGTGTAGACGTTAATGGCATTGACGCCAAGCATTTCAAAAACACCTGCAAATATCAGTATAATCCATGCCATTATTGTTCAGCCTCCTTAACACGTTCTTCAGATGTGACCATTTTCAATCCGATGACACCGATCAGCAGTACAGCGATAAAGAAGATATTCCAGACTGTAAACGGCTGCCCGAAAAACAGAAAATCACTGATCGCAACGCCTGTTGCCCCGAGCCCGACAAACACAGCATAGGACGTACCGACGGGCAATTCCATGGAAGCGACAATCAGCAGATAAAAACTGACGTAGATTGCGATGACCGTGAGTATCCACTGCCACCAGTTGTCAGCATGGGTGATGCCGATAACCCAGCCGACTTCAAATATGGAAGCGATGATAATTTTAATCCAGTTCATAAACTTAATTCCTTTCCTGTGTAAAATAAAAAAAACCGGGAGATTTTAAAATCTCCCAGGCTTTTATCCTTCCGTGTCATGAATTGCTTCATGGTTTTACTCTCGGTCCAGACCAATCAGATTGCGGAACCCTAGTAAACTCTTTTTCTTCTATTCAACCACATAGTAGCACATGGAAAAATTACTATCAAACAGTACGTCTATTTTAAATTTACCTGCAGTAGATGGTGTAACCCCTTATTTCGTGTACAATGGTCTTACGATTTAATTTAGGAGCGTCAGACTCATGTTTACAAATATATTATATATAATCTTATTAATCTCCATCGCGCTTTTCCTCATCAGCGGCATGATGACGATACTGCAGTACGGCGGCTATTTTAAGAAACATAAACAACGCTATATAAAGTATTTCATTATTTTTGCTGTCATCACCATTATTTTAATGGGAGTGTTCGTCGTCATCAGTTTATGACGTCGTTATGTTGCAGATTAAAGATGAAAAAGAACGCTCAAATTATTGAGCGTTCTTTTTGATTAGAATATTAGAAGAAGAAGCCGACGATTGTCGCTGTAAGCAGGCTTACAAGTGACGCACCGTATACAAGCTTAAGGCCGAATCTTGCAACTTCATCTCCGCTTTCGTTATGAAGGCCTTTAACGGAACCGGCAATGATGCCGATACTTCCAAAGTTGGCAAATGAAATCAGGAAGACTGAAACCATTGCCTGTGTTTTTCTTGAGAGGTCTTCTGCAAGTGTCATAAATTCACCGATGGCAACAAATTCGTTCGTAATCAGTTTTGTTGCCATCAGACTTCCTGCAGTCTGTGCTTCATCCCAAGGTATACCGATAAGGAATGCGATTGGCATGAAGATATAGCCCAGAATATCCTGGAACGTAAGGCTGCTTCCCGGTATGAGAAGGAACAGCTGGTTCAGGAGACCGATCAGGGCGATGAAACCAATAAGCATTGCCGCAACGACAAGTACTACTTTTCCGCCATCGATGATGTAATCACCGAGTACCTGGAAGAAAGACTTTCCTTTCTCAGGGTTCGTTGAAATTTCTACGCCGGTATCACTGATCTCTTCCTCGTAAGGATTGATGATGTGGACAATGATGTAAATACCAAGAAAGTTCAGAACGATGGCGATGATGACGAACTGTGGTTCAAGCATCGTAAAGAACGCACCGACAATTGATAAGGAAATGGAACTCATTGCCTGTGCAGCCAGCGTATACATTCTCTGTTTCGTCATTTTCGGCAGAACGTTTTTAAGTGAAATGAACACTTCGGACTGACCGAGGAACATTGATGCCGCACCGTTGTATGATTCGATATAAGGCATACCTGTGATTCTTGTCATCAGTATACCGATACCTTTGATGATCAAAGGAAGTACTCTTATGTAAGAAAGAATACCGATGATTGCACTGATGAAGATGATTGGAATCAAGACGTTGAAGAAGAACACGTTGAACGCCAATCCGTCTTCACTGTTATATAAAACCTGCTCTCCTGCTGCTCCGGACTCTGTGGATAATGACATCAGGTCGCCGAATACAAACTGTCCGCCTTCAGCGGCAAAACCGAGCAGATGGTCGAATGCCTCCGCAAGCCATCCGATAAATGTCTGCCCCCAGGTAGTGTTCAGGAACAGGAAGGCGAAGAACAACTGCAAAGCGAGTAAGACAAGGATATTTTTCCATTTTTTAAATGAAAGTTTTTTATTGCTGCTCGCAATCCATGCCAGGAACATTGTGAATAGTATACCGACCATTCCCATTAAAATACCCATAAATAACCCTCCAAAAAATTAAAATTTGTGCTGCGTTTATGTATATGCATCTCTAAAAGTACATTATAAAGTATGTAAGACTGAAACGCGATACTGAATCATTATAATGCAAACGGTTACAAAAATAAAGGGGAACTTTATTTTTAAACAAGAAATTTGCCAAATTCCCAGGCAGAATGTATACTTTAGTCAAAGAAGGTCAAAAGAGGTGACAGCATGCGTAATATGTCAGATATTATCGAACAATATTTGAAGGAATTACTCGCAGCTTCCGACGGTGAAGTCGTCGAAATCAAGCGTGCCTTTATTGCTGAAAAATTTGACTGTGTCCCGTCCCAGTTGAACTATGTAATCAAAACACGGTTTACCAATGAACATGGTTATATGGTAGAGAGTAAACGCGGCGGTGGCGGATATATACGTATCACTAAGGTTGAGACACATTCAAAATCAGAATATCTCGCTCATTTGAAAAATCTGATAGGTCCCGCGTTAAGCCAGCAAAATGCACAGCATATCGTGCAGTCGATGTTTGAAAATGACGTGATTACCCTTAAAGAAGGCAAAATTATCAATGCAGCTCTGGACAGAGAGACTTTAATGATAGAATTACCTTTCAGAGATCAGCTCAGAGCAAAAATCTTACTTAAAATAATCGACGTCATCTTATACACCGAGGAGTGATTATATGATTTGTGAATCATGCCAGGAGAATGAAGCGACTGTCCATATAACGACAGGCAGTGGCTTGAACAAAACAGAAAGATATTTATGTGAAGCTTGTGCCAATAAGTCGTTTTCCAGTCAGTTTTCAAGCTTCTCGGACGACTCATTCAACATTCATCAACTCTTACAGTCTCTGTCGGCGCAACAGCCGTTCACTTCCCATAAGCAGCAGAAAAAACACTGTGAAAACTGCGGTTCGACTGTCGAATCGATACTTGAAAATGGGAAATTCGGATGTGCTGAGTGTTATGAAACCTTCAGTGAGAAGAGCAATGAAATAATCACTAAAGTACAGCTGTATCAAACTGAGCACAACGGAAAGATTCCTCAGAAATCATCAGCTTACATCAAGGTCAAAAAAGAGATCGAGCAACTGCGTGCGGAACTTTCCGATCTTGTTGAAGAGCAGGCGTTTGAGGAAGCGGCGGTAGTGCGGGATCAGATCAAATCATTGGAAGCGGGTGATGGCAATGGGGAAAATTAGTCCGTGGATCGGCCAGGCAAAAGAGATACCTGTTGAAATGTCATCGAGAATACGTCTCGCAAGAAATGTCCGTGAACTGCCGTTTCCCCACCTGGTGAAGGAAGAGGAAATGACTCATGTAATTGAGATATTGAATGGCACACTGAGTGATTTTAAGCAGATCGATCTTGAAGAGTTGAAATTCGAAGACAAGGCACTGCTCGTCGAGAAACATCTGATCAGCCCGCTGTTCACCAAACGCGGACGGTTGAGTTATATCAATGAAGATGAATCGGTTTCAATAATGGTCAATGAAGAGGATCACATCAGGATACAGGTGATGGGGGCAGAGCTTTCCCTGGATGAACTTTATGAGAAAGCATCTGCACTCGATGATCGTCTGGAAAGCAGACTCGACTATGCATTTGATGATAAGTATGGATTTCTGACAGCCTGTCCGACGAATGTCGGTACAGGACTCAGGGCATCGGTCATGCTTCATCTGCCTGCCTTATCACTCGGCAACAGGATTCAAAGAGTTTCCAACAACCTGAACCGGTTTGGATTTACCCTCCGAGGTATATACGGTGAAGGCTCGGTGCCGCTCGGACATATATACCAGCTGTCCAATCAGCTGACGCTGGGCCAGTCCGAAGAGGATATCATCAAGAGCCTGAACGAACTTAAGACAAGGATTATAGAAGAAGAGATAGAGATGCGCTCAATCATGCATAGCGATCATCTCATAAAAGCCAAAGATTCAATATTTCGTTCATACGGCATACTTAAGCATGCATATACGATATCATTGAAAGAGGCCGCCAATCATTTGAGCAATGTAAAACTGGGTGTGGATCTTGGCTTTCTGCCCGAGAATACGATCAGATTCCAGGAGCTTGTTCAACTGATTCAACCCGCATTCATCAAAATGCGTTTAAACAGCCTGGATAAAGAGTATGTATCATTAGAGAGGGCAGTTGCCGAAGAACGTGCAACATTACTACGTAAGCAAATAGGAGGGACTATATAAATGTTATTTGGAAGATTGACAGAAAGAGCACAGAAGGTACTTGCTTATGCACAGGAAGAGGCAATCAGCCTGAAGCATTCGAATATTGGAACAGAACATTTGTTACTGGGACTGATAAAAGAAAAAGAGGGTATCGCTGCCAAAGTGTTATCCAGCTTCAATATCAGTGAAGACAACGTCCGTGATGAAGTTTTCAACCTGATCAATGAAGGTGACGATGCAACAGCATCCATAAGATACACGCCGCGTGCCAAAAAAGTGATTGAGCTGTCCATGGACGAGGCGCGTAAACTGCATCACAATTTTGTCGGAACTGAGCATTTGCTGCTCGGACTGATCCGTGAAAGCGAAGGTGTCGCTGCGCGTGTCCTTGCCAACTTGGATCTCAATATTACAAAAGCCCGTGCTTCAGTCATCAAAATGCTGGGCAACCCGGAAACGCTCCAGGGCAAAGACCCTCAAAAGAAGGATAATAACACTCCGACATTGGATTCACTCGCAAGAGATCTGACTGAAATTGCGAAGGAAGATCAATTAGACCCGGTCATCGGCCGTTCCAAAGAAGTCACAAGAGTGATTGAAGTATTATCCCGCCGTACAAAAAACAATCCGGTATTGATCGGGGAAGCCGGTGTAGGTAAAACGGCAATTGCCGAAGGACTGGCTCAATCCATCGCAAATAATGAGGTGCCGGAAACATTAAGAGATAAACGTCTTATGTCCCTTGATATGGGCACAGTTGTTGCAGGTACAAAATATCGTGGTGAATTTGAAGAGCGCATGAAAAAAGTGATGGAGGAAATCCATAAAGCCGGCAATGTGGTTTTATTCATAGATGAACTTCATACACTGATCGGCGCAGGCGGCGCTGAAGGCGCAATTGATGCATCAAACATTTTAAAACCGGCACTTGCCCGCGGCGAGTTACAGTGTATCGGTGCGACGACTTTAGAAGAGTATCGTAAGCACATTGAAAAAGACGGAGCACTTGAACGCCGTTTCCAGCCGGTTCAGGTGGATGAGCCGAGTGTTGAAGATACTGTATTGATTCTTAAAGGTTTGAGAGATAGGTATGAAGCGCACCACAGAATCAATATTACTGATGAAGCGCTGGATGCGGCAGCTAAAATGAGTGCCCGTTATATCCAGGATCGTTTCCTGCCGGATAAGGCGATTGACCTGATTGACGAAGCATCTTCGAAAGTCAGGCTGCGCAGCTATACTTCGCCTCCGGATTTAAAAGACCTGGAAAGTAAACTTGAAGCGGTTAAGAAAGAGAAGAATGCAGCCGTTCAGAGTCAGGAGTTTGAATCGGCAGCAAACTACAGAGATCAGCAGTCGAAACTCGAAAAACAATTGAAAGAAAAGCAGGACAGCTGGAAGAAAGAGCAGGGGCAGACCTCTCAATCTGTGACGCAGGGTGACATTGAAGTTGTCATCAGCGGCATTACAGGCATCCCGCTTTCTAAAATTGCAGAAGGTGAGTCAGAACGCCTCTTGAATCTGGAGTCAATTCTGCACGGCAGAGTAATCGGCCAGGAAGAAGCGGTGAAATCGATCTCCAAAGCAGTGCGCCGCGCAAGAGCGGGACTGAAAGACCCTAAACGTCCGATAGGAAGCTTCATCTTCCTCGGCCCGACAGGTGTCGGTAAGACTGAACTTGCCCGTTCGCTGAGTGAAACGATGTTCGGTGAAGAAGATGCCATGATCCGTGTGGACATGAGTGAGTACATGGAGAAACATTCCATCTCAAGACTCGTCGGTTCTCCTCCGGGTTACGTCGGATATGATGATGGCGGTCAGCTGACTGAGAAAGTACGCAGAAAACCATATTCACTCGTACTGTTTGATGAGATTGAAAAAGCGCACCCCGACGTATTCAACATGCTGCTGCAAGTATTGGATGACGGTCGTCTGACTGATGCCAACGGCCGTACAGTCGACTTCAGCAATACGATTGTCGTGATGACTTCAAACGTCGGTGCACAAGAGCTCAGAGACCGTAAGTTTGCAGGGTTCGGAACGACAGCCGATTCAGATACCCAGGATTACGATACAATCAGGAGCACAATGATGAAAGAGCTGAAAGAAACATTCAGACCTGAATTCATCAACCGTGTGGATGACATCATCGTCTTCCACAGTCTCGAAAGAGAGCACCTGACTGAAATTGTCTCACTGATGATTGAACAGCTTCAGGAGAGACTGGCCGACCAGAATATCAATATCGAAGTGACTGACAAAGCGAAAGAACAGATTACTGAAGACGGATATGACCCTGAATACGGTGCAAGGCCGCTTGCACGCAGCATTCAGAAAAATATTGAAGATACTCTAAGTGAATCTCTGCTGTCAGGTGCTGACTTTGAAAATAAAGTGGTCGTCGTTGATTATAAGAACGAAGAATTCACAGTGAATACGAAGAAAAAAGAAGCAGTCAAGGAATAATTACAGAAGGCCCAAATCGCATGAAGGTTTGGGCTATTCTGTTTTATTTTTACTCATGAATTCCACACTTTAAAATCTTTCTAAATAGTAATACAATAATAAAGAGTACGGACTGGAGGAAGCTGTCAAATATGGCGAAAACTAAAAATGTCTTTGAATGTATGGCGTGCGGATATGAATCACCCAAATGGATGGGGAAATGTCCAAGCTGCGGTGCGTGGAATCAAATGGAAGAAAAATTGATACATAAAGAAACGAAAGGCCGCGGCACACTCGGCAAACAGGAGCCGGAGAAAAGCAGCCGGCCGGTAAAACTGAATAACGTCAAAAAGACGTTCACACCAAGAACTTTAACAAAAAGTGGAGAGTTCGACCGCGTTCTCGGCGGAGGTATTGTCAACGGTTCATTAATACTGATCGGCGGCGACCCGGGCATCGGGAAATCGACGATTCTGCTCCAGACAGCATTGACATTGTCGGAAGAGCATGAAGTATTATATGTTTCCGGAGAGGAATCACTTGAACAGATCAAGCTCCGGGCGGACAGGCTGGAAGAATCAAGCGACAACCTTAATGTCTATTGTGAAACAAACCTCTATTACATCCATGACGAAATCAAAAAATCAAAACCGGACTTTCTTATCATCGACTCCATCCAGACGATATTCCATCCGGATATCACAAGCGCGCCGGGCAGTGTCTCCCAGGTGAGGGAATGTACCCAGAGCCTGATGAATATCGCCAAAGGTGAAAACATTGCAACATTCATCGTCGGCCATGTGACAAAAGAAGGCCAGATTGCCGGACCGCGCCTGTTGGAACATATGGTGGACACCGTCCTTTATTTTGAAGGTGACCAGCACCATACATTCCGTATTTTAAGGGCTGTGAAAAACCGTTTCGGCTCGACGAATGAAATGGGCATATTTGAAATGAAGAACATCGGCCTGAAAGAAGTGTTAAATCCCTCTGAAATCTTTTTGGAAGAACGTTCTAAAAATACACCAGGGTCCGCAATTGTGGCAACAATGGAAGGTACGAGGGCGATGCTGGTGGAAGTGCAGGCGCTGGTGACACCGACTCATTTTCATAATCCAAGACGTATGGCAACAGGGATTGATCAGAACCGGCTGTCACTTTTAATGGCTGTTCTGGAAAAGAGCGGCGGCTATCTGATGCAGCAGCACGATGCCTACATCAAAGTTGCCGGCGGTGTGAAACTGGAGGAACCTGCCGTAGATTTAAGTGTCATCATCAGCATTGCTTCAAGCTTTAAGAATAAGGAAGTGCGCGGAGATGACTGTTTTATCGGTGAGGTGGGACTGACAGGCGAGGTGAGGCGTGTAACCAAAATAGAATCACGTCTGCAGGAAGCAGCCAAGCTTGGATTTAAGCGGGCGATCGTTCCGAAAGCCAGCCTGGCAGGCATTCAGCTGCCGGAAGGTCTGAAAGTTCTCGGTGTGAATGACCTTGGCCAGGCGATAAAATACGCTTTTAATTAACGGGACAAAATTCAGTATGAGGAGGTGAAAGTCATGTTGAGATACTTATTGTATATTTTATACTTTTTATGTGGTGTATCACTGGGTGTATGGTTATTTCCGGATCTGATCTCCATACTGCCTGTCAATCTGCCTGCAATATTGAATAACGCACTCATTCATGCCTTGGCCGGCGGACTGCTTTTTTTAACCATCTTCTACTGGTCCATTGATAAAGTCGAGCAGTTGATCCGCAAGGGTGAAGGCATCATTTTAAACAGGAATCTGCCAGAAATAATATTTGCCACATTGGGTATGGTCATTGGACTTGTGGTTGCTGTCTTAATTTCATTATTATTAAATACATTAAATATACCGATTGTGAGTGAAGTAATATCCTTTGCACTGGCAATTATTTTAGGCTACCTGGGTTTCCAGATTGGTATGAAAAAACATAACGAAGTGCTGGAATTGCTGCCGAAGCAGAATGTTAAAGAACAAAATGAAGGTGCTCTGGGTCAAAAAAAGCTGCTGGATACGAGTGCAATCATAGACGGACGCATCATCGATGTTGTAAAAACAGGTTTTATAGAAGGAGAGCTGGCCGTTCCACAGTTCGTACTGGACGAATTACAGCTGATTGCAGATTCGACGGACTCGATGAAAAGAGACCGCGGACAGAGAGGTTTGGAAATGCTGCATGATCTGCAGGAAAGTTCTGATAATGTCAATGTCCAGCCGGTCAGTTACGACAAGCTGGATGTGGATCACCAGCTGGTACAGCTGGCAAAAGAGGAGAATGCAGCACTGATTACGACCGATTATAATTTGAACCGTGTATGCCAGGTCCATAATATTAAAGTTTTGAATGTCAATGAACTGTCAGATGCCATCAAGCTGATCATCAAGCAGGGGGACACACTGGATATTATGGTGACTAAATATGGTAAAGAGGAAAATCAGGGTGTCGGCTACCTCGAAGATGGTACAATGGTTGTTATCGAAGATGGCAGAAAACTGGTGAACCAGACTGTCAATGTAGAAGTGACAAGTGTTCTGCAGACCAATTCAGGACGCATTATCTTTACTAAGAAAGAGAGTTAATCATGGCTTATATCGCAATCATTCCCGCAGCGGGCTTAGGCAGGCGCATGGGTTATAACAAAAACAAAGTATTGATCGAGTTGAATAAAAAGTCGATCATTGAATTGACCGTCGGGCAATTCCAGAATGATGTGAATTGTGAAGGCATTTATTTGGCGACAAGAGAAGATGAAGCAGAATTGCTGAGAGAAATGTTGTCCGGGTATGATAAAGTACACGGTGTATTTATCGGCGGAAAAGAACGTCAGGACAGCATCTACAATGTGCTGCAGAAAATTCCGCGGTGTGATCATGTTTTCATCCATGACGGTGCAAGGCCATTCATCACAGAAGAACTGCTGGATGACATATATGATAACGTAAAAACGCACAAGGCGGTCATCTGCGGAGTCAAAGTGAAAGATACGGTTAAAAAGGTAAGTGGGCCCCACGTTGTGGAAACATTGCCGAGGGAAGAGTTATTCATCACCCATACTCCTCAGGCTTTTGATTATGAACTGATTATGCATGCGCATGAAAACGCCCGTACAAATGCACTTTCGGTGACTGATGATTCAAGTATGGTCGAGGCGCTCGGAGAGAAAGTGCATATCGTGGAATCATCTTATAACAATATTAAAATTACTACCCGTGAAGACCTGGTGATTGCCGAATCAATCATCAACAGAGAAGGTGAAGACAAATGATTAGAATCGGACATGGTTTTGATGTTCACGCATTTGCCGGCGACAGGCCGCTGATCATAGGCGGACTGAATATCCCGCATGACAGGGGGCTCGCCGGCCACTCGGACGCCGATGTACTGCTGCATACGGTGGCAGACGCCATACTGGGCGCACTGGCACTCGGTGATATCGGCAAGTTTTTCCCGGACACAGACGAAAAATATAAAGATATG
>DEQG01000062.1:0-1648 GCA_002360325.1 Salinicoccus sp. UBA3372
TTCCATCCTTTTGAATTCCATTTTTTCACCTCGGCATTTTGATTTTTATTTTGTTTCAAACAGACTTCTCTGATGACGCACAATGCTTTTTGACAGTTAATAATGTATAATTAAGAGTAATTATACAACTTCATCGTGCGGGTTTAAATGCAGAACAGGAGGATGTTTATGAAAATTGTCATAAGAATATTACTGAGCCTGGTTATACTTATTATTCTGCTCGTTGCCGCTGTATTTGCGATGCGTTTTTATAACAGCCAGAAGTGGGGGTTTGATGGGGACATGGAAAATGTGAATGACCTCTCGATTTACCCGGAAGAATTTGAAGGCGGTACGGTCGAACATTTTGAGCACGGCGCGGCCAATGGCTTTCATTTTGTGCCGGATGATCCGAATGATGCGGAACCGATTGCGGTGTTCGGCGGATCGGAAGGCAGCCCGAACACGGATGTCGCCCAATTCCTGGCTGAAAATGGATATGAGGTCTATGCCATGTTCTTTTTTGGTGCAGACAATCAGGTGGATGAACTGAACAGGGTGCCGCTGGAATTTTTCGGGGATTTCCTGGAGTATGCAGATCTCGCCGGCACGGATATCACATTGCTCGGTGCGTCGAAAGGTGCAGAGCTTGGGCTCCTGCTGACCAATTACTACGATGAAATCAATAATCTGATTTTATATACACCATCCAGTTACGTCTTTATGGGGCTTTCATATGAAGGAGATATGGCTTCGTCATGGACATATGACGGTGAGGAGCTGCCGTATATAGATATCACTCAGTCCGATTTTGGTGCATTTGCACGCACGATGTTTGACTTTGCGGTTTTGAATCCTGTGAAATACAGGGAAACATACGAATCAGCAGTTGAGATGAATGATAATGCAGAAGAGGCGAAAATCAACACGGATAACTTTGACGGACAGGCACTGCTGTTTGCAGGCGGAGACGATGCGATGTGGCAGGGTGACGTCATGGCAGAACAGATCGGTGAAGACCTGGGAGACAATGCGCAGGTGGAAATTTATGAAGATGCAGGACATTTATTTATCGGACCGACGGCCCTTGCCGGCATCATGATGGGCGGAACTGAGGAAGCGAACGTGCAGGCAGGTGCCGACAGTGATCAGGCTGTGCTGGAATTCCTTGAAGAACATGCTGTAAATTAAGATTACAGTGAAAGATAAAGCCCTTCCCACGCGATAAACACCTGGGAAGGGCACTTTATTTAACAAGTCCATTATAGCATATAAATTCAACGATGATAAGACTACTCATTCTGCCGGAATCATTGTATGATAAGCAATGCATTTATATAAAAAGGAGCGGTATGATGGGGAATGAATTTGAACTTGAAGTGAATCACCTGAATTTTACGGTGAACTTCTTAAAAGCATACAACGCGAGTTTAAATCAGCAGCAGAACAAAACCTCGACTGATATTCTGGAAACACGGAAAATGCTCAACGACGATGTATCCAACACATTCGACTTTGAAGACGGGAATGTCATGGATTTCATCTCGATGCTGCCTGAAATGCGTATGACAGAATCGAATTACAACCATATAGAAAAGATGCTGGATGTCACTTCACGCATGATCAAAAAACCATATTTCGGCAGGCTGACCGCAGACGGTGAACCAAT
>DEQG01000062.1:1738-3456 GCA_002360325.1 Salinicoccus sp. UBA3372
AGGATCGGCGAACTGTCGTATACCATCCCCGACGGTTCGAAAATAAAAACCGATGTCTCATTGCGCCGACAGTTCCAGATTGAAAACAGCGAACTGCTGAACATGTTCGACAGTGACTTGTATATCGGGGATGAAATGCTCCAGCAGCTGATTACAGACTCGTCCCGGGCGAAGCTGAAAAACATCGTGGCCACGATTCAAAGCGAGCAGAATATCATCATCCGCCAGCCGCTGAGTCAGAATACACTTGTATACGGACCGCCGGGAAGCGGTAAGACATCACTTGCTATGCAGCGTATCGCGTATTTGATGTTCACATACAGAAAACAGCTGAAAGCGGATAATATACTGCTGATGTCACCGAACGAAGTGTTCAATGACTACGTTTCGGATGTACTGCCGGAGCTTGGCGAGGATAACGTCAAAAATATGACATTCTACCGTATGCTGAAAGAGATGCCGTATTTCAACGGCCGCCAGTTTGAATCCCTGGCTGATAACATTCAGAGGCTGAACGGCGAGGACGGTTCTGCCTACCGTTATAAAACATCGAAAGCGTATTTCAAACATCTGAAGCAGTATATGGAAACGCTCGGCGAGGGCGGCATGCACTTCAGAGATCTTAAGTACGGCACGAAGACCTTTATTGCCAAAGAGATGATTGAAAAAGTGTTCTATAATAACTTATCTCAGCATCCGGTTTCCCGCCGTCTGCATAAAATCTATGAATATTTGCTGGATATGTATCAGCGGGAGCTGAAGTGGCTGACAAACAGGAAGTTTAAAGAACTGGATAAGACACGTGAGTATATCGGTGAAAAGGAAGAGCTGCAGAAAATGGCGAATGATTATGCCACGAAGGCGCTGGCGAGAGTGCACCAGCAGATACGCAGATTCAGATTCGTCCAGCTTGAAAAGATTTATGTGAGATCGATCACCGATAAGGCAGTAAGAAGTGAAACGATAGAAAATGTCAAACGCAACAACTTCTTGTATGAGGATATTGCGCCGATGGTGTATTTGTACATTCATATACTGGATGTATCCGACAAGAAGATGCGCCATGTCATTGTGGATGAAGTCCAGGATTATTCGAACATCCAGTATGCGGTCATGACGGATTACTACGGCAAAGCGACATTTACGAGCCTGGGTGATAAAAACCAGCAGATTCATCCGGTCGGAAGTGAAGATCTGGCGGCGGAAGACCATCATATGATGAAACTCCGGAAATCATACCGTTCGACGAATCAGATCAATGATTATTTGAATACGATCGTACCCGGCGGCATAGAATCAGTATCCGTCGACGGTCAGGACGTTCAGTTCATTAGTGCAGAAGATGAAGCGGCACATATCAGAAAGATGGTTGCAGAAAACCTGCCGGAACAGATGGCCATCATCACACCGTCCAGAGAAGCATCGGACGTAATGTATGCACAGCTGAAAGATGATATTCCCGGCCTGAAAAACCTTCAGGAGGTCGATACCATCTACAACCAGGATTATCTCGTGCTGCCCTACTATTTATCAAAAGGCTTTGAGTACAACACTGTAGTTATTACTGAGTCGGCATTTTATGATGATCTGCCGCTGATCAAATATGTTCTGGCGTCCCGTGCAACGAGAAATTTATATTTACTCAATTAGTCTGAAAAAGAGATAAATAAGTATAATCAAGTCAAATCTGTCCGTCAGTGCTGCTCTGTCGGTCACTG
>DEQG01000104.1 GCA_002360325.1 Salinicoccus sp. UBA3372
TTTCCCGGCGTCTTATTCGAATAACCGAGATCAGAGTACGATCATCTTACGCTTTTTATTAGCTCTCACGTAAGCCTCACTAATTTCACCATCGGAATATAGTTGAAGAAGACTTGGTGTCAGTGTCCAGGATTGATTCAATACTTTTATCTCATTAATTAACTGATTAGCAGCTACTAAAATTGGAGTATCTATTCCGCACCTGCCACATTTAAACCGGTTCCGGTTCACCCTCGCCAGCCGGTCGCCGCATTTCACGCAGAACACGCCTTTATCTAAATTCCGGAATTCCACAGTCGTGTCGCCCTGGTGTTTCAAGACCGTCAAATGCCGGGATTCCAGATCAGCGACCAATCCGCTATAATCATAATGGTTGTTCACCATCGCCTTGGACAATTTTCTGCGCAGATTGCTTCTGACGATGATTTCATTGGTTGAAGGCAGATTATAAATGGTCTGGTTTTCGTTAATAAAGACCAGTACATTGAACATCCTGATCTGATGAGTGAAACTGCCGAGCAGCCTGCTCATCATATTCCTCTGCTTTGTCACCTGCACCAATGGGTCAGAAAATTCATTGCCATTTTCAAAATACCACCGGGAGTCTTTGTAACTGAGGTCGAAGCTGTAGTTCTTGATTTCAAATGTATAAAGAAAATCTTTCGCCAGGACCACATTATCAATCTGCACGTGCGCTTCACCCTCTTTCGAACGGGTCAAAAACCGACTGTCGATCTCTTCCGGATAAAAATTATAGTCTTTAAGGTGAACGATATTGGTTCCGGCAATAAAATTCTCCAGTATCCCGTCAAAAATCATTTCCCCTTCACGTCCCGCTTCAAGCTTCAAAAGTTCTTCCTTTTCATACGATGACAGTTTATAGCGGCGGTTCAAAATTTCAAGCTGCTGATGACGTCTTGTCTTCTCTCTCACATTATCGGCCTCCGATTTTTATTTTCAGCATAAACCGGTTTTGAATTGTTGTCATATTACAGCAATTCAATTTCTGTATGAGATTCACCGCCAAAATAACAAACCTGCCTTAAAACTCAACAGTTATTCATTTTCTGCATCCGGAAATCACAAATCTGTAAATTACCATAAAAAGTGCCCGGAACCATCGGCTCCGGGCATTTACTGCACATATTCTATTTGAATTCTGCCATCATATCATCGAAAGTGTCTCTCTCAAGTCTCATTTCACGTGAAATGAGCGGCTGGTCGTCATACCCTTCAATATGCTCTTCGTATGAAGGTGCATCCGGATTATGATAGATGATGCCTTTCAGCAGGCCGTCGTTTTCCATAATCGAGTTCATTGCGCCTGTCGCGTTATGAACATCGTAGTCTTCAAGGTCGGCAATCGAAATCAGGTTTTCTTTGAACCAGTCGTAAGTATTCACTTTGTTGTAGGTTACACAAGGGCTGAATACGTTGACGAAGCTGAACCCTTTATGAGCGATCGCCTGCTGGATGATGGACGTCAATTCCTTGATGTCCGAACTGACACTTTGTGCGACGAATGTCGCACCGCTTGCAAGTGCAGTTTTGATCGGCTGGATCGGCTGTTCGATCGAGCCTTTCGGAGTTGACTTCGTCACAAACCCTTTAGAAGAAGAAGGACTCGTCTGACCTTTTGTCAAACCGTAGATCTGGTTGTCCATGACGATGTAAGTAATGTCGATATTACGTTTCAGGGCATGGACCGTGTGTCCCATACCAATGGCGAAACCGTCGCCGTCGCCGCCTGAAGCGATGACAGTGAGGTCTTTATTCGCCATTTTAACACCTTGCGCAACCGGCAGACTCCTTCCGTGAGTCGCGTGGAAACCGTATGACTTGATGTAGCCGCTCAGACGGCCGCTGCAGCCGATACCTGTGATGACTGCCAGTTCATCCGGCTCCAGGCCGTTGCCTGCACAGGCTTTTTGGATGGCCGCCTGGACACTGAAGTCGCCGCAGCCGGGACACCAGTTGGGTTTGATATTATTTCTGAAATCTTTAAAAGTAGCCATTTATAAAACTTCCTTTATTTTCAAAATCGAATTGATATACTTTTCAATCTCATTCGGCTTAAACGGAGTTCCATTATATTTCGTGAATGACTTCATTTTGCTGTGCATATGGTAGTTCATTTTCACGATATTGAATAACTGTGCACTGTAGTTCTGTTCGATGACAAGTACGTCTTTAGCGCCTTCCAGGTACGGATACAATGCTTCCGCCGGGAATGGGTGCAGCTGTTTCAGCTGGACGTGCGTGATGTTTCCGACGATATCTTCGTCAAAACGGCCGATTGCTTCCGCTGCGACACCGTTGACGCTCAGGAAACTGATGACAAGAAGGTCGCTGTCTTTTTCACCGTTCACTTTGAAAGGTTCATCCATTACAAAGTTATTCAACTTGCGCATTCTTTTTTCCATCATGATCTGACGGTTGTCAGCAGTTTCACTCGGTGTGCCTGTCGCGCTGTGTTCAACACCTGTAACGTGGTGAATACCGCCTTTCAAGCCCGGAATCGGACGTGATGAAATACCGTCTTCACTGTCGCCATATCTCTCGAAGTATTCAGTATCGCCTTCTTCGCGTCCGATATCTTCAAGTATTGTCTTACCGCGGTTGATTGCCACTCTGGACAAATCAAACGGTTCGGATGTCTGTTTTCCTAAAGACATCTGCAGGTCCGATAACAGAATTACAGGCACCTGATAATATTCAGCCAGGTTGAATGCATCGATTGTCGAATAAAAAGCATCCTCTACATCTGTCGGAGCGAGAACAATTTTAGGAATATCCCCGTGTGTACCGTAAATCATCTGATTCAGGTCCGCCTGTTCCTGCTTGGTCGGCAGTCCTGTGGACGGTCCGCCTCTCATCGTATTGACAATGACCAGCGGTGTTTCCGTCATCCCTGACAGACCGATAGATTCCATCATCAATGACAGCCCCGGTCCCGCCGATGCTGTAAAGCTTCTCGCACCTGCATAGTTTGAACCGATTGCCATCGTCACTGCTGCAATTTCATCTTCTGTCTGAATGACCGTCCCGCCGAGCTTCGGCAGATGCTTGATCATGTACTCCATGATTTCACTTGCCGGTGTAATTGGATAGGCAGGCATGAAACGTACGCCGGCATTGACTGCACCGAATCCTATGGCATCGTTGCCGATAAGGTAAAGTTTCTCTGTGCCGTCCGATTCACCCAGGTCGAAGCTGCTGTTGATACCCTGCTCATCATACTGTTCATCCATCGCTTCAAATCCGAGGCGTAGCGCATTGTGGTTGCTCTGGACAATTTCTTCACCTTTTCTGATGAACATCGTGTGAATCATGTCTTTGAATGGTTCCATCGGCAGATTCATCAGTCTCGCACTTGCACCGATCGCCACCATGTTTTTCATCAATTGGCTGCCCTGCTCTTTTGCGATTTCCGTAAATGGAATCACTACCAGATTGACGTTCAATGATGCATCCACTGTCGGCTTGAATTTGGCATCAGCCAGAATAATGCCGCCATCAAACAGTTCGTGGCTGTTCACATCTATCGTCTGCTGGTCAAATGCCACAAGAATATCTATATTATCATCAACTGAACGGACTTCATCCACTGAAATCCGTATATTATTGTTTGTATGTCCACCTTTTATACGACTGGAGAAATGACGGTAACTGTAAAGGTGATAACCTAAACGATTAAGTGTAGTCGAGAATATCTCACCTGTCGACTCAATCCCTTCACCCTGCTGTCCGCCCACTTTCCAGGACAACTGTTCTTTCATATAAATGCCTCCTTATTCAATTAAAACTATATCAGATAAACGTCCTTCAAGCATGATGATACTGCCGATTCAGCACAAAATCATACTTGAGTCCGAGCGTATTACTCAGTTATTTTTATCTTTTCAATCTTTTTATAATCGGTATCGATGATGACGCCGGATAATATCCCCTTACCTTCATCCGGCACATCATGTCTGACAGGAAGCTGGTTTAAAAACCGCTCGATGACTTCTTCTTTCCGTATGCCGAGTATGCCGTCCTTGAAACCTGTCATGCCGGTGTCCGTAATATAGGCTGTCCTGCCCGGCAGAATCTGTTCATCGTTCGTCTGCACATGCGTATGTGTACCGACAACTGCCGCCACCCTGCCGTCCAGATAATATCCCATCGCCAGGCTCTCACTGGTCGTTTCACTGTGAAAGTCTACAAACGCATAGTCATGCTCATTCTCCTCAAGGACTTTATCCACAGCTTTGAATGGACAGTCGATGGCCGGCATGAAGCTTCTGCCCTGGAGATTGACGATGAGCAGCTTTTTATTATTGATATTGATGGTTTTATGACCGCAGCCGGGTGCCGATCCGGGATAGTTTAAAGGTCTGATCATATTGATATCTCTGTCCAAAAGTTCATAAACATCACTTTTGGCAAATGCATGGTTGCCGAGCGTAATAAAGTCCGCCCCGTAACCCAGCAGTTCTTTATAGATTTTTTCTGTGATCCCTTTGCCGTGAGCGGCATTTTCACCGTTCACTATCGCAATCTGGGCGCCATATTCTTTTTTTAATTTTAATAGATGGTCTCTCACCATTCTTCTGCCGATTTTTCCGACAACGTCACCTATGAATAAGATCCGCATGAATTTCATCCTTACTGATTTTTTATGTTGAAGTTTATAGGGAAAAACTTTGGGTATTATAAATTATAAAAATTTATAGGAGTGAGTATCGTGTCACTGTCAATCGATCCGAAAGAGTTTGCAAAAAACGTTTTGATCGCTAATCCATCCACTGAATCCACAGCAGAGGAAAAGGCGATGGAAGGATTGGAACTGTATTTGACAGCATATCGTCTTGCTGAAAAATATGAGAGGTTATCGACCTCTCACAATACTCAGGAAACTGCTGAAATCCTCCAGATGCTGAAGGACAATGATTCCAAAATGTAATTATACATGAAATCGCCCCGGACTTATACCGGTTCAGGGCGATTTTAAAGGCAAAACGTGTACTTTTTTTAAAATTTCATTTGATATACATAAACATTCTCAGAAATAAGACATTAAAAAACCCGAACTCATAAAGTTCGGGGATTTTTTATTTGGCATATTCCACTGCCCTCATCTCACGGACGACTGTCACTTTAATGTGTCCTGGATACTGCAGTTCATCTTCTACTTGTTTCTTAATGTCTCTGGCCAATCTATGTGCATTCAGATCATCAATGCTGTCAGGTGCAACCATTACTCTTATTTCACGACCTGCCTGTATCGCAAACGTTTTCTCAACACCTGGATGGTTATCTGCAATTTCTTCCAGACGTTCCAAACGCTTCACATAGTTTTCCAATGTTTCACGACGTGCACCCGGTCTCGCAGCACTGAGTGCATCAGCTGCAGCAACCAGTATGGATATTACATTGTTCGGCTCAACGTCGCCGTGATGTGAATGAATCGCATTAATTACTGTTTCCGATTCTTTATAGCGCTTTGCCAGCTCCACACCTATTTCAACGTGGCTGCCTTCGATTTCATGGTCGATGGCTTTACCGATATCATGTAACAGACCTGCGCGGCGTGCGACCGCAACGTCTTCACCCAGTTCACTTGCAAGCATTCCTGCGAGGTATCCGACTTCAACAGAATGTTTCAATACATTCTGACCGTAGCTCAATCGATACTTCATCTTTCCGAGGTGCTTGATAAATTCAGGGTGCAGGTTATGGATATCGAGTTCAAATGCTGCAGCTTCACCTGCATCGCGGATATCCGTTTCCATATTACGCTTTGCTTTATCCACCATTTCTTCAATTCTTCCAGGGTGGATGCGCCCATCCTGTACCAGTGACTCCAATGCGTTTTTGGCAATTGCCCGACGTATTGGATCAAACCCTGATAAAATCACCGCTTCTGGTGTATCGTCAATGATTAAATCTACACCTGTAAGAGTTTCAAGTGTACGTATATTACGTCCTTCACGACCTATTATACGTCCCTTCATTTCATCATTTGGTAAATTCACAACTGAGACGGTAGACTCGGAAGTATACTCGGCAGCATATCTCTGTGCTGTCAATGCGAGCAGTTCCTTCGCATTTTTGTCTACATCCATTTTCATCTGGTTTTCTTTTTCTTTTACCATAACAGCCATATCATGTGACAGTTCTTTCTCTAATTCAGAGAATAGTTCTTCGCGTGCTTCCACACGTGTTAAACCGGAGATGCGGGATAGTTCTGTTTCTTGTTGATTGATTATTTCTTTAATCTTTTTATCCTCGGCATCAACCATTTGCTGTTTTTCTTCAATTTTCGCCTCTTTTGTCTCCAGTACTTCATCTTTCTTGTCCAAAGTTTCGCTTTTACGGTCAAGCGTCTCTTCTCGTTGAAGCAGTCTGGATTCAAATGCTCTAAGATCGTTACGTTGAATGTCAACTTCACGTTCCATGGCATCTTTGAGATTTTGGTTTTCTTCTTTTGCTTCCAACAGCTTTTCTTTCTTGATACTGTTTGCTTCCTTTTCAGCTTCACCGATTATATGATCAGCTGACGAACGCGCTTCCTGCTGTTGCTTAGTCAAAATTGATTTTACTATAAAATATCCGATTACAACGCCTAGAATTATGCCGAGCAAGATTAAGAGAATGTCTATCAAATCCACAATAAACACCTCCTTAAAAGGCTCAAGCTAATATATATAATATAGTTATTAAAATATTATATATAACAATTCTAAATATAAAACTGAATAAAATCAAGCACCAGCTTCATATTTATATGAGCTGGTGCTGATAATTCCCTATTTAATTATCTTCGTCCTGGAAAAGTGAATTTTCATCCGCTGCCGAATCTTCGGGGACATCTTCTTTGACTCCATCGCCAAAGCCGAGTTCATCCCTCAATTTGCCTGAGATTTCTTCAAACAGTTCAGGATTCTGCTCGAGATGTTCCTTGACATTTTCCTTACCCTGGCCTAAACGTTCGCCGTTATACGAGTACCACGCACCACTCTTCTGAACGATTTCCGCTTCCGAAGCAAGATCGATGACTTCACCGGTTTTGGAAATACCTTTACCGTACATCATATCCACTTCCGCGACTCTGAACGGCGGTGCCACTTTATTTTTAACAACCTTGATCTTCGTTCTGTTACCGACGATTTCCTGACCCAGTTTCAGCTGCTCTGCGCGGCGTACTTCAAGTCTGACGGAACTGTAGAACTTAAGTGCGCGTCCGCCCGGCGTCGTTTCCGGGTTACCGAACATTACACCGATCTTTTCACGGATCTGGTTGATGAAAATTGCTGTTGTATTACTTTTTGCAATCGCTGAAGAAAGCTTGCGGAGTGCCTGTGACATCAGACGGGCCTGCAGACCGACATGGCTGTCGCCCATTTCACCTTCGATTTCAGCTTTCGGCGTGAGTGCCGCTACGGAGTCGACGACAACAATATCCACAGCACCGCTCCGGACGAAGGCTTCAGCAATCTCAAGCCCCTGTTCCCCGTGGTCCGGCTGTGATAAATATAAGTTTTCCGTATCTACACCCAGGTTTTTTGCATAAACGGGATCCAGAGCATGCTCTGCGTCAATGAAAGCCGCTATGCCGCCGTTCTTCTGCACTTCTGCGATAGCATGCAGTGCGACTGTCGTTTTACCAGAGGATTCAGGACCGTAGATCTCGATGATTCTCCCCTTCGGATAACCACCTACACCCAGTGCTTTGTCCAATGTGATTGAACCGCTAGAAACTGTGGATACGTTTCTCCCGGTATCATCACCAAGTTTCATGACAGAACCTTTACCAAAAGATTTCTCCATATTTTTAATTACAGTATCTAATGCTTTTTGTCTTTCGTCCATGTTATCCCTCCATATGTTACTTCGAAAATATTATATCATGTAAAAAACAAAAAAGCGAACATATATTCGCTTTTGTTCTGCAGAAATTAAATTTTTGTGTACTGAAACAACGATTCAGGCTTCTTTGCATGCCCAAAACCGTGTTTCTGTACGGTAAAGCTTACAGTTTTCATTTTACTCGGTTTTTGCCTTGAACACTGCTCTTCCTTTATAGAAATATTCGATGCCGGAGAGTACAGTGAAAAATACCGCGATATACATCAGCAGCATACCTAATGAAAATGGTATGAACTGGGTGAATATATCTCCGAACAGCAGGAAGATCAGTGCGAGCATCTGAAACGTCGTCTTCACTTTGCCGAGGTTGGATGCAGCGCTGACAAATCCCTGCTCGATCTGCAGCAGTCTCAGTCCCGTGACCGCAAATTCCCTTGCGATGATGACAACTGCAACCCAGGAAGATATAGTATGCCATTCCACCAGGACGATCAGACCTGCCGTGACCAGCAGCTTGTCGGCCAGCGGGTCCAGGAATTTCCCCATGTTTGTAATCAAATTCCATTTGCGCGCGAGGTAACCATCAAGAAAATCTGTAAATGTTGCAACAACAAAAATAACCGCTGATATGAACTGTTCCACCCTGATGACTTCCCCGCCGAGAAATTCCATGTCGCCAAAACCGAAATCGGCCAGGGCGAATACCATGAAAACAGGTATCAGAATCACCCGGAAAACTGTGAGCTGATTAGGTATATTCATACTATCACTCCCTTACAATATTAAATTCATAATGCACTGTGATTGCATCTGTCGATTCACTGCTCGACACCGCCTCTCCGCCGACGGTCAGTTCCTGTTCCGGCGCATTGCCGATGGTCAGGTACAAAGCCGAAGCATTTTCATCTATACTGAATTCACCTTCTGAAAGCTCTTCATATGCGTAAGTGTTTCCCGCATCGTCAGACAGGCTGACCCAGGAATTCGCTCCCGAAAGCGTCACTTCAAAATCACCGTTTACAGACACATCATAAAATAAAGTGTTATTGTCCATGCCGACATAACTGATATCGGCTGTGGATTCTGATTCGGATTCCTCTTCAGACGACTCTTTCTCTTCTGCCTGTTCTTCGGTCTCTTCTTCTTCCTCGCCGGAATATGAAGTATCATCTTCCTCAGCGTATGATTCGATATCAAAAGCTGTGGATTCATAGATCGGTGTCGATTCGAACATATCCGTTTCAGAACCGACCTGCAGCAGAATGAGCCACAGAACAAACAGAATACCGATCATTGCGCCGAAGCTGATCAAAACTTTCCTTAAATATTTAAAGTCTTCATTTTCTGACTGCTGGCGTTTCTTTGACTGTTCATTCTCTTCAGGAAGGTCATCAGAGAATCTTGAAAACAAGTAATCGGCATCGAGTCCCATGACTTTAGCGTATTTTTCAATTAAAAAGTATACATGATTAGGCTCGGGCAATTTGCTGAAATCGCCCGTTTCAATCGTTCTTATTATACTTTTTCTAATACCTGATTTTTCCTGCATCTCTTTTAAGGTAACGCCGGCTTTTTCACGTTTATCTCTTAAATACGCTCCTAGTTTCATAATGCCTCCTAAAACCCACGGAAGAAGTCCATGTCCTCATTTTCGAACCAGTGTTTCTTCTTATGTTTTTCATATGTGATCTTCTGATCTTCATGCTCTCTCAGTTCGATGATGTAGTCGAAGTCATCCATCGTATATTTCATATCATCGTTGAACAGATCCGGGTGTTCGACAACTTTGACGGCAGGAAAGCTCATAAGCTCCCTGATCAGGTTTTTATGCTCCCTGTTCGTTGAATTCGCAGTGACCGCTCCATCAATGATATAGACGTTGCCGTCGTTATATTCACCCTTCAGAAGACTTTTACGTTCCGTCTGTTTGATCAGTGTACTCGACAGAAACAGCCATTTTTTCTTTGCGGTGACACTTGCAGCGACAATCGATTCTGTTTTGCCCACACGCGGCATTCCGCGTATACCGATCAGACGGTGCTCTTTTTCCAGAAATATCTCCCCGAGGAAATCGACGAGTATACCTATTTCATCACGTGTGAATCTGTAAGTTTTCTTATCTTCATCCCTCTTGATGAACCGTCCGTGCCTCACTGCAAGACGGTCTCTGACCTGCGGTGTGCGGACTTTGATGATATTGATGTCCTCAACATATTGGCTGATGTATACAAAACG
Source organism: Salinicoccus sp. UBA3372 (assembly GCA_002360325.1). Lineage (GTDB taxonomy): Bacteria > Bacillota > Bacilli > Staphylococcales > Salinicoccaceae > Lacicoccus > Lacicoccus merdavium. The sequence continues at coordinate 10,090 of DEQG01000104.1, forward strand.
TCTGAGCTTATCGACATTATCAGTACGTACAATGAGACCGCGGCGTGTTTTTTCCACGCCGTTGATCGTGTTTATACTGATGCCGAGGTTGCCGAGGAGTGATGATATGTCCCCCAGCAGACCTGCTCTGTTAATGACGTTTTCATACTCCAAATACTGCTCTATATTACGTTCTGGGTACTGCTCCAAATCAGTTTCAGGATACATATCTTTTGGTTCATTCATGTGTACCATCCTCCGTTTATATTCAGTATCTCACCATTGATGCTTTTTGAGCTGTCATTCAATATGAAACAGACCGAACCGCTGACTTCAGAAGGTTCAACCAGCCTCTGCTGGGGCAGCTCACCGAGCACCGCTTCAAGATCCTCATCAGAGAGCGCACTTGTCATGCTGCCTCTGACGATACCCGGCGCGACAGCATTGACAGTGATATCCGTCGCGGCAAGTTCTTTCGCTAGAGACTTGACAAGAGTGTTCTGCGCACCTTTCATCGTCGCATAGATGCTTTCAAAGCTCGCGCCCACTGTCCCCCATACAGAACTGATTACTATTATTCTACCACTTTTACTCAATTTTAGTTTCGGCAGTATCACTTTTATAAAAATAATGAGTGAACGGATTGAAATATTATACTGTTCATCCATGGCCTTTACATCCGTATCCTGGAACATGCCGAACAGTTCAACGCCCGGTGACCATATCAGCCCGTCGATCACATCAATGTGATCTGTAATTTCACGGACGTCCTCTTCATTGATCGGACGGGACAGGTCCAGAAAGTGATGTTCACTTTTATATTCAGGCGGCCGGATTTTTGACACTGAAATAATATTTTCATATTCCAGGTCACGGTGGACCGCCTGTCCGATGTCACCTGATGCCCCCACTATAAGATACGTTTTATCAGCCATCAGCACTCACTTTTTCATCTTCGGGCTGCAGCACACATTCAACCATATATTCCGGATCAAGAGCGTCGAATATATAATTTTTAATATCGTCTACAGTGATCTTGTCGATGATTTCCGGCAGCTGATATAAATCATAGCCGTCCAGATGATACTTCGTATATTGATTGGCAATATACTCCGGTGAATTCAGACTGGACAAATAATCGCCGAGCACTTCACGCTTCTGATTGATCAGTTTATCTTCTTCGAAAATATCTTTATTTTTAATAGCTTCTATGATGTCGAGAATCTCCGCAGTGAATCTTTCCGGATCATCGGTCTGGGTCGTCATCAGTATATGCGCAAAATCTTTTTCTTCATTGTGCGCGAAGTTGAACGAATCGTCGATGATTCCCTTCTCCAGCATCTCATAATAGTATTCGGACTGTTCGCCGAAGACCATGTCGAGACCGAACATCATCGCAAGGTCCCTTGTCAGGCGTTCCTTATCGGAACCGGCCTTTTCATTTTTAAAACCGAGCATCACTTTTGTTTCTGCTACGTCAAGGTACAGATTGTGCTTCGGCTTCACTACATCGCGTTGTTCAGCAGGCAGAAGTCTTTCCACATCCAGAGGTTTCATACTGCCTCGAGCGTCCTGATGGTCCTTGACGAAATCCATCGCTTCATCGACGTCGAAATCACCGACCATGATAAGGACCATGTTGGACGGATGGTAAAATGTGTCGTGGCATAAGTATAAATGATCTTTGGTAATCTCACTTATCGACGGCAATGTGCCTGCGATATCTATCTTTACAGGCAGTTCGTCATACATCTGGCCGATTGTATCGAAATACAGTCTGTATCCCGGATTGTCCTGATACATCTTGATTTCTTCATTGATGATGCCGATTTCCCTTTCCACAGTTTCCTCTGTAAAGTACGGCTTCTCCACCATATCCATCAGCAGCGTCAGGTTTTTATAAAAATCTTCCGTCGTGCTGAACAGATAGGACGTTCTGTCATATGAAGTGAATGCGTTGGCGTTCGCACCGCCTTTTGCGAACAGATCAAAGACGTCCCCGTCCTCCTTTTCAAACATTTTATGCTCAAGAAAATGTGCAATGCCGTCCGGGACCTGATGTTCTTTGCCATCGACTCTGAAGTGATTATCGATTGAACCGTATTTTGAAGTATATGTCACAAACTTCTTATTGTAGCCCGACTTTTGAATAATGAATACTTCCAGACCATTATCCAAAGTCTTCTGATAGACCTTTTCATCTATCTCTCTATATTCTATGTGTCTCATTCATTCACTTCCCTGTTAATGTATATACCGTATCCAGATAAATTTGATTGGCAACTTTAACGATCAGATCATGATCGACTTTGTTCAATGATTTTTCCCAATCACCGTCGGTACTGTCGCTCAAGTACTGATTATAGACAAGCGCAATGAGCCCTTTCGGCTTATCGACGATTTCATTTCTGTTCACCTGCATCAGATGCTTCGTTTCACTAAGGAATTCCTCAGTGAAATCTCCATCCTTGATTCTCTGAAGCTCATGCAGGATCGCACTTTTCGCCTTTTCGACCTGATCCGGTGAAATGCCTGCGAGTACAAACAGAAAACCATTTTTGATATCCGTCTGTGAGTGGATCTGATACGCGAGACTTTCCTTTTCACGGATATTTTTAAATAAATAGCTCGTCGCACTGCCGCCGAACATCTGGTTGGCGACATTCAGCGCCATTCTTTCTTCGTCTGAATTCACGTCCACCCTGAATCCGATGTTGAGCTTCGCCTGTTCGACGCTTTCCCTGTCGGTCTGTTCTTTCTCCGTCACTTTCTTGAAGCCGTATCCTTCATACGGCAGACGGATTGTTTCATTACGGGGGATCAGACCTTTAAGGCTGTCATCCGTCACTTTATCCAGGTGCCCTGCAATGAGAATGACCGCTTCGTCATTTTTCATCATTTTCTCATGTTCATCTTTAATATCTTCCAAAGCGATTTTCTCGATATCTTCAAGGACACCGTGGGATAAATATTTATACGGCTCATCCTCGAACATGACGTTCAAAAGATTCTCAAAGCTCTTTTGGGCTTTATTATCCTTAAGGCCTTTCAATCTGTTGATGTACAGACGTTTTTCCCTTTCGAAAAATTGAGCGTCTTCCTCACCGTAATCAAACGG
>DEQG01000142.1:0-2585 GCA_002360325.1 Salinicoccus sp. UBA3372
TGCCAACAGACAAAAGATATATGAATACCGGCTTCGGAAATGTATAAGTCAGCCAATAATTCACTCTGCCCATTTTTTCTACAGTTTCGACAGTTCATCCATCATTGCCGGACGCTGTTTATATTTAACTCTCCATTTTTCTTCGAGTGCTTTCACCCTGTCCGCACCGCCTGGCAGTTCCCGTATGTCTCTCAGTGTCTTGACCACGGTCCGGTAATTTTTTCGGTTGGAAGCTCCGGCAGCCATACTTTCTATTTCTTTTTCATATTTATCAAGAACCGCTTCAGGGTATTTTTCCAGTAATACATCATGATGCTTTTGCACAATATGAGTCCCGGCTGTTTTTACAGCAAAATCCAACAACTTGTCATATAGTCCCTCATTAATGAATAAATCGTCTTTCCCGGAGTAATGAGTGTCTGCCTGCTCGAATATCAATTCTCTTTTTTTAGTCCATTCATCCTCATTATAAAGTGATTTTAATTCATTGAATAATTTCACATCCCCGGCCAGGCTTAAATTAAGCGTCCATAGTTCTTTCAAATATAATTCCTCTTTCCCCTGCAGCCGGTAGATGTCTTTCAATTTTCTGGAGTACCGATTCATAATACCCGGGGATTTATCATTCACAATTTTCCCCTCTTCCAGTAATTGAACTGCTTTATCATATTCTTCATTCTCCATACATTCAGATACGTAATACTCACGAACCCCGCTGAGGTATGAATAATCTTTCATAAACGCTTCAATGAGTAACCGGTCTTTATTTAAAGATTTACAAACTTCCAGATACCTCAAAGCCCATTGTTCCATTTCAAAATCTCTGGAGAATGAATCATTTCCCTCTGCAATTTCTTTAAGTTTCTTTTCGGCCTGATTCAGTTTCTTTTTAAGGTATTTCTCTTCATTAAAATTCTCAAACAGGAATGTCTCTGTATAGTCTTCAGTCACGCCCATGGCTGAAGGGTGCCGCTCTCTCACAAGCCACTGAAATACTTTCTGTCTGAGGTCTTCACTGCCCTGCTCAACAATCGTTTGCCAATGATCCATAATATTACTGAGTGTAAATGTAAGACCGCCGGCAGAATCATCAATAGCCAGATTGCCGAGCCTTAGAAATATCTGTTTCGACAAGTCAAAAGCCGCTTCATAATGATTGTTTTCAATCAGCACAGCCACTTCCTCATCCAGAAAATAGTCCAGGGCATCGAACATGTCATTGGCGGCAAAATAATCGACAAACCCCCGGTCCACATACTCTTTGAAGATATCTCTGATCTGATTCTTATAAAGTTCGATATCTTCAGCAGATAACTCATGACTTGCCATCATTTTCAGCCGGTTAAACAAGATCGCATCATCTCTTACAATACTGACCGCCCATTCTCTGAGCACATCCGTCTCCACATCTTTTATAAAATTTTCGATGTTCTGCGTTGAATCATATTCTGTACTGCGTGCTTTTTCCATTTCATCCAAATAAAATAATACCGCTGCCATATGTTTACAATACTCGCCACTGTCTGCATGTGGACAAGTACAAGACAGATACTCAATTTCATCTGAAAATAGTTCGATCTCCACATGATATATTTCACTGCCTGTTACACTTGCTGAAATATGTGTATTCTTATTTTCAGTCACTTTCACCAAGTCTCTTTGAAAATAGTCATAGCCTCTGTTTAAAATTTTATCCTGAAAATCATTTTCCCAGTCCATATATTCACCTGCTGTCCAATCAGTTTAATTATTACTATTGTAAACGAGATGATGAATCAGTTATAGAATAAACTATTCAGCTCATATCTATTGTTTTCCAGCCATTTTTATTTTTGGCACAAACATTGTGCCAAAGTCGAAGTGTAATTGTATTGTTTACAGGTGATTATCGTCCTAATATTAAAGTACAAATAAAATTAATTTGAAGGGGTGACACAAATGGCAGAAGAAACAAAACGTTCAGGTGGTATCCAGCGCAAGGCACAGGCTTTCGGTTCTTTTCTAAGCAGTATGATCATGCCGAACATCGCAGCATTTATCGCATGGGGTCTGATCACGGCGCTCTTCATCGAAGATGGATTCTTGCCCAACGAGAACATTGCCGGTATGGTTGACCCGATGATCACTTACCTGTTACCGCTCCTGATCGCATTTTCAGGAGGCCGACTTGTCCATGACATGCGCGGTGGTGTCGTCGGTGCGACAGCTACGATGGGTATCATTGCCGCTGCAGATTCACCGATGCTCCTCGGGGCGATGATCATGGGTCCGTTAAGTGGTTATTTAATGAAGAAAGTCGATGAATTCCTGATTCCGAGAACTAAACAGGGGCTGGAGATGCTCGTCAATAACTTCTCAGCCGGTATTCTGGCATTCTTCTTGGCACTCGGCGGGATGTACGGCCTCGGGCCGCTCGTACTCGGTCTGACAGTCCTGCTCGGCCAGGGTGTAGACCTGATCATCGGCTGGGGCGTCCTGCCGCTGGTCAGCGTATTCATTGAACCGGCCAAAGTATTGTTCCTGAATAATGCGATCAATCATGGTGTACTGACGCCGCTCGCAACGATTGAATCTGCTGAATTCGG
>DEQG01000142.1:2750-3337 GCA_002360325.1 Salinicoccus sp. UBA3372
GGCGGTATTCACGAAATCTACTTCCCGTATATCCTGATGAAACCGATGCTTTTATTCGCTGTAATTCTGGGTGGTGCATCCGGTATCATGACTTACAGTCTGTTTGACTTCGGACTTGCAGCACCGCCGGCACCGGGCAGTATTATCGCTTACGTTCTGACAACTCCGGGCGGAGAATATCTGCCGATGGTCCTAGGTGTGTTAATCGCAACGGCAGTGTCATTTGCAGTCTCTGCACTCATCTTGAAATTCACAGGACAGCCTGAAGGTGACTTATCTGCAGCAACAGCACAGATGGAAGAACAAAAAGGCAGGAAATCTTCTGTAGCAGGTTCACTCACTGCTGAAGATGAAGATTCAGAGGCTCAAAAAGCACTGGAGGAAGAAAGTACGGATGCAGACAGCAGTATCGATTATGCGAATGTCGATAAAATCGTCTTCGCATGTGATGCCGGAATGGGATCAAGCGCCATGGGCGCAGGCATGCTGAAGAATAAGTTCAAAAAAGCAGGTCTCGACATTGATGTCACAAACTCGGCCATCAACCAGCTGAAAGGTGACGAGGACATCATCATTACACAAAAGAC
>DEQG01000142.1:3430-7982 GCA_002360325.1 Salinicoccus sp. UBA3372
TGAAGAAACATCAATAGACTGAATTTAAACAAATCGAATATATAATTCAGGAGGTGTCATTATGATCAGTTCAAGAGAAAAGAAAATTATCACTGAACTCATCTATCATAATGGCACTTTTCTGTTGATTAAAGAAATTGCATCCAAACTCGGAGTATCCTCACGCACCGTCCACCGTGAACTGAAAAATGTGAGAGAGACACTGAAGTCATTGAATATCACACTCGTAAGTGAATACAAGCGCGGTATAGGCATTGACATCACCGCCCTTGAGCGGGATACACTGACGCGTTTCATCGCCCGGCATTCCGCAAAAGATTTAAGTGCGGAAGAGAAACAGGTTGCACTCATCTATAATCTGATGCTTTATCCCGGCGGGACAAAGAAAAGTGCGCTCGCTGTCGAGCTCGGCGTCAGTGAACATACACTGGATGAACTCATCAGCCATTTGAACAGCCATCTCGCATCGTACGATCTGTCCATCACAAAAGACCGGCAGAAAGGTGTCAGACTGATCGGCGACACGTTGAGTAAACAGAACTTCCTGACAAACATGATGGTCAGTGAACTGAACTCCAACAGTATATATTCGGTCATTGAAAATAACTTTGTCTTCAGCTCGCTGATCAATGATAAACTTCTGGGCATTTTGGAAGTGGATAACATTTTCAAAGTTGAACGCCTGCTGATGGATGAGCTTGATATTCTCTCCTATCAGCTGACAGAGAATGCCTATTTGAATTTAACGCTGCATATCGTCCTGGCGATCGAACGGACGATGAATACGCAGACCGTTGAAATCAAGTCCTCGATAAAAGAGGAGCTCGCAGGCACAGATGAATTTGAAGTATCCAGAGCGCTGACGTTGAAAATCCAGAAAGAATTCAATATTGAATTCCCGGAAGAAGAAGTTTATTTTATAACAATGCATTTAAGAGGTAGTAAAAGGAAGTATCAGGCGGACGGGAGTTCAGCTACGATAAAAGAACAGACCGCAAGATTCATCAATCTCGTCAGTGAGAAGATGGGATATCCGTTTTATGCATATCCTGAACTGAAGGAAGGGCTGGCCCTTCATATTGAACCGACGCTCCACCGGCTGGAATCCAATATTATAACGGCCAATCCGCTGCTTGAAGTGATTAAAGACCAATACCCCGGTCTTTTTGAAGCGAGCGGTGAGGCATTCAGCGAAGTTTTCAACATTAAAAACGTGGATGAACCGGAAATAGGATTTTTGACCATCCATTTCGGGGGTATCTTAAAAGCCAATCCGCCTGTTGAAATTACAACGGTGTGTTCATCAGGTATCGGTACAAGCAGAATTTTAGCCAATCAGCTGAAAACACATTTTCAGAACATCTATATTAAACATGAACTGTCCATATCAGAACTGGCAGATACGGAGCTTGGCGACAACGACCTTGTTTTAAGTACGGTCCCGCTGGATATAGACAACTATATATTGGTGACCCCGCTTCTTGATGACTACAGTATTAAAAAGATATCCGAAGCCATCGGTGAGACCGAAACGAACGAGAGCTTCAATATACAGGGAACAGAGTACCTTAAAAGCGAAGCGGTCAATATCGATAAAATACTGCAGGCGACAGAGCTCTACCATTTTCAAAGCAATGTCACTTTGAATGAGGAGACGGCCACTCTCGACGCTGTGGAATACGTACTGGAAAACCATTCCGTCATTGAAGATATTGATGGCATCATGAATATCATGAAAGAACGGTACGACATGACCGGCTTCATCATCGGGGAATCCGGCTTTTCATTCCCCCATATAAAGTCGGAGAAGATTTCAAGACATGAACTGATGGTCGTCAAAAACGACCATGGGCTGACGGATAAAAACTATCTCGGCCAATCAGTGACGGTCAGCCACCAGATTATTCTGCTCGTGCCGGAAGATACACTGATCAATGACCTGATCAGTGACATCAGCATACTGCTCGGTGAACATTACGATGATATCGGTACAGTTACGGACAGCGGAGAAATTAATGAAATCATAAAGAAATATATTAAAAACAGTTACAGAAAGGACTAAATAATATGATTAATAAAGAAAACATCAAACTGAACCAGAGCACGGCAACTAAAGAGGATGCAGTAAAAGCAGCGGGCCAGATACTCGTCGATCAGGGCGCAGTCGAACCGGCATACATCGACTCCATGCTTGAACGTGAAAGCGTCGTATCGACATTCATGGGCAACGGCCTGGCGATACCCCACGGCACGGAAGAAGGCAAGTCCTCCGTTATAGAAAGCGGACTGTCTCTCATCCAGATTCCTGAAGGCGTGGACTTTGACGGTAACGAAGTCAAAGTCGTACTCGGCATTGCAGGCAAGGAAAATGAACACCTTGAGCTGCTGCAGAAAATCGCGATCATCTTCTCCGAGGAAGAAAATGCAGAAAAAGTGATCAACGCATCTTCAGCAGAAGAAATCATCGAGATATTCGAGAGCGAGGACGATTGATATGAAAGCAGTCCATTTCGGCGCTGGCAATATAGGCCGCGGATTTATCGGCAAAGTGCTCCATGACAACGGTTATGCAGTCACTTTCGCCGATGTGAATGAAGAAATCATCAATTCACTCAATGAGGACGGAAAGTATACCGTCCATATCGCTGAAGAAAACGGCGCATCATACACAGTCGATAACATCAGCGGCATTAACACGACTGAACAGGATGATGAGTTGAAAAATGCGATATTGGAAGCGGACATCATCACCACCGCAGTCGGCGTCAATATTTTACCCATAATAGCAAAATCCATTGCACCGCACCTAAAAGAGCGTGCAGCATCAGGCAGTCCGCTCAATATCATCGCATGTGAAAATGCAGTGATGGCGACGAATGTGCTGAAAGAAGCCGTCCTCAAAGAGACCGGTGATATTGACGCAGGTGCTTTCGGATTTCCGAATTCTGCCGTGGACCGCATCGTGCCGGTTCAGACAAACGACAACATACTGGATGTTAAAGTCGAGCCGTTCTTTGAATGGGTCATCGAAGAAGATGCCTGGGCCGGCAATGCCAAACTTGAAGGTGTGACGTATGTCAAAGACCTGATGCCCTATATAGAAAGAAAACTGTTTACCGTGAACACAGGCCATGCCGCCATCGCCTACTACGGCCGCACAATAGGCATGGAAACAGTCTCAGAAGCAATGGAAGACGACAGGGTGGAAACATTCCTTAATGAAGTGCTCGATGAAACAGCGGTCTACCTGACTGAAGTTTACGACTTTACTCTGGAGGAACAAAATGATTATATCAATAAAATCATTGCCCGCTTTAAAAACACCCATCTGTCCGATGACTTGAACAGAGTCGGCCGCGGCGTTCTCAGAAAGCTCAGCCCGACCGACCGTATCGTCAAACCGCTGCACTATCTTTATGAAAACGATCTGAAACACGATGCACTGACGAAACTCGTTTCGTACGCACTGCAGTTTGATAACCCGGATGACCCCGAGCAGATCAGAATGGCTGAAATGATCAAAGATCAGGGCATCGCAGAATTCATTAAAGAACATACCGAACTGCCTGAACCGCTGGTCAGAAATATTATAGAAGATTAAAAAAGCTGATGGAATCATTCCATCAGCTTTTCCTATTCCAGTGCCATATACTCTCTGTACATCGTTTCATAATTAATCGCGCCTCTCACCACATACTGCGTCACACCTTCAGAATCGATCATGTACGAAGTCGGATAGGCAGACAGCTGATAGCTGTCCTCCACCGCTCCCTCCTCGTCCAGCAGCACAGGCATCGTCAGACCGAGTTCATCGGCAAAATCCGAAACACCTTCAATATTGTTTTCAGAATGGGTCAGATTCATTGCCAAAATAACAGCATCCTCTTCGTTATGCAGCTTTTCAAAGTCAGGCATTTCAGCCCGGCACGGCGGACACCATGTCGCCCAAAAATTGATGATGACCGGTTCACCTCTGAAATCAGACAATTTTACTGTCTCGTCCTCCAGAGTCTCCACTTCAAAGTCAGGTGCAGCCTGACCCACTTTCAATCCTGTATCTTCCTGACCGGTTTCACTACCGGATGAACCGAAAAATTCATAGAAAGACCAGCCAAGCATACCCGCAACGACTGCAATGATGATATATTTTTTCATCGTTCAACTTCCCTTTTATCATTTTCTCCGATTTTTCCATATGCGAACAGAATGAGGAGTATCCCGCCTGCTGCAAGCAGGACGCCAAACCACGGCTGCATGGTATAATCAAATACCGTTGCCGTGCCGTAAACAGTAGACATTATAATGATGGCTGGAGTCCATAACAGCACAGCTATGATCAGAATGTTCTTCTTTTCGACCCGGTTATAAAGCATATAAAATACCAGAAATACAACAGCGAGCACGATAAAGTAAACAAACGCATATGTATCATCGTAAATGATGAAATGTATGAACTCATACATCATGGATGATGTTAAAAATACAGTGATCAGACCATCTGAATATCTTCTTAAATCTATCTTTCCTTTAATATTTTTATAAATGATCATGA
>DEQG01000091.1:0-3892 GCA_002360325.1 Salinicoccus sp. UBA3372
GAATCGAGCAGTATGTTCTGCGGTTTGATGTCACGGTGGATGATGCCGTGCTCATGCGCATGTTCAATCCCTTTTAAAATCTGGACTGACAGCTCTACCGCCTCATCGATGGAAATTTCATGATTGTCTTCGATATACTGCTTCAAAGTCGGCCCGTCGACCATTTCGGTGACGAGCAGCTGATATTCATCGGTTTCATCGACATCCAGCACATTGACGATGTTCGGATGGGAAAGCTGGATCGTACTTTCAACTTCCCGCTGAAACCGCTGACGTGACTTGTCTTTATTATGCACGTCGACTTTAATCATTTTTACAACTACATCACGGTTTAAGATGATGTCCTCGGCCAGATAGACAGAGCTCATTCCGCCGCCGAGATATTTCAGTACTTTATATCTTTCTGAAAGTAATTGACCGATCACATTGTAGCACCCACTTTCAAGTCGGCAAGGCAAATACTGATATTATCTCTGGAGGCATTTTCTTCTGCTTGTCGTATTAATAAGTCCACCCGCTCCTGTAAACTTAAATTCTTCTGATAGACCGTGCTGTGAATACTGTCTTCGCGCAGTACATCCGTCAGTCCGTCCGACGCCAGCAGTATATAATCATACTGTTTGTTGCGCAGCCTGAAAATATCAGGCTGGATCAGGCGGTCGCTGCCCATCGCTTTTGTTATGACATTCCGTTTGGGATGGTTGATGGCTTCCTCTTTTGTAATTTCACCCGACTCGACAAGCAGGTTGACGAAAGAATGATCCGTCGTCACCTGTTCGATCGAACGGCGCTTCATGGCGTAAGCCCTCGAATCTCCGATGTTCAGTATGAAAATGGTGTCATCGATGATGGAAGCGAGCACGAGTGTCGTACCCATGCCGCTGTAATCATCATGGACATTTTGCAGGTCATATAATTTACGGTTCGTCTTTATGACGAGATCACGTAAAAATTCTTCGGCATGATCACTTTTAATCAGGTTTTCTGCCTGCCAGGCCTTCTGGATCTCATCATTGACAAATTTCGATGCAACATCCCCATGGGCATGACCGCCCATGCCGTCTGCCACTAAAAACAAAACCTGATTTGTTTTATTATAAAAAACGCCAGTTCTATCTTCATTCAGATTACGAAATTCTCCGCGTATACTCTTGTCAATGATTTCCAAATTAACCCCTCGTCTCTTCTTTTGATTCTTTTGCTCTCAATTGTCCGCATGCAGCATCGATATCCGTGCCCTGTTCACGTCTGACAGTCGCATTGACTCCCTGGTTGTTCAAAGTCTCTAAAAAGTCGAAAATATCATCGCGTTTCGTACGGACATAATTTCTTTCCGGTACATGGTTGACCGGTATCAGGTTGACATGGCACTTCAGACCTTTAATCAGTTCAGCCAGTCTGAGTGCATCTTCCCTCTGGTCATTGACGCCGCCGAACAGGCCGTATTCAAATGAAATCCGCCGGTTCGTCTGCTGCTGGTAATATTCCAGTGAATGGATCAGCTTGTCGATATCGAAAGCTTTGTTGACCGGCATCAGTCTTGAACGCTGTTCATTTGTCGGCGCGTGCAGGCTCACCGCAAAATTGATCTGTATATCTTCATCGGCAAAGTCATATATTCTCGGAACGATACCGCTTGTTGATACGGTGATATGACGTGCACCGATGTTCAGTCCATCATCGTGGTTGATGATGCGGATGAATTTCATCATCGGGTTGTAGTTTTCAAACGGTTCGCCGATACCCATGATGACGATGCTTGATACTCTTTCATCAGTTTCATCAAGCACCTTTTGTATCTGCACCACCTGTGAAACGATTTCGCCCGCTTCCAGATTCCGCTTCAGTCCGCCGAGAGTGGATGCACAGAACGTACATCCGAGGCGGCAGCCGACCTGGGTCGTTACACAGACGGAATTGCCGTAATCATGTCTCATCAGCACGGTTTCTATTGTATAGCCGTCTCTCAGTTTGAAGAGGAACTTCATCGTGCCGTCCACGCTCTCCTGCTTTACAAGCGTTTCAAGCGGTTCGATGCTGAAGTGTTGACTCAGCTTTTCACGCAGTGATTTCGGCAGGTTCTTCATCTCGTCAAAGTTATCCACACGGTGGTCGTACAGCCATTCGAACACCTGGCTGCCCCGGTAGTCGTCTTCGTCCCACTCCATCATTAATTCTGTCAGATCTTCTTTTGACAAAGAGTAGATTGACTGTGTGTCGAATTCCGGCTGGAATAGATCCTTGATTGGTTTTTGTGGTGGTCTTTTAATCATTATTAAACATCCTTTTTAAACCGGGCTATAAAAAATCCGTCGGTATTTAATTCATATGGTAATATTTGGCGGTAAGAGCCTGTGAAATCGAGCGCTGGAATATGAAAATCGTCAAATTTAAAATTATCATTATTCTTCTTGAATGTATATGCCACATTTTCATTTTCCATCTGATGAATCGTACATGTTGCATAAATCAATATGCCGCCCGGTTTTAAAAACTGTCTGACATGCTCTAATATGGACAATTGTAATTCTACTAGACTATCGATGTCATTGCTATTTCTTTCATATCTTATTTCAGGTTTTCTTTTGATGACGCCGAGACCAGAACACGGTGCATCGACGATTATCCGGTCATACATCTGCGGATAATCATGTGACGTCGCGTCAGCCTTGAAAACATCATAGTTTTTCAGGTTCAGTCTCTCTGCATTGTGCTCTATCGTCCTGACCTTATGGTCGTAAATATCGCTCAGGTCGACATGGCCCGTCGTCAGTTTCTCAAGCGCATGGAGCCCTTTTCCGCCGGGCGCACTGCATGCATCAAGTATCACATCATCCTTAGAAGGTTCAAGTGCCGTATTCACGAACATCGAACTCACATCCTGCACGCTGAAATGCCCTTCCCTGTAGGCGTTCGTATCCATGATGCTCGCGCCGGTACTGACCGTGAGCGCATCTGGATGAAAATCTGTCGGCGTCACTTCATGCCCTTCTTCTGCAAGCAGCTCCCGCAGTGCATCCGGATCCGTCATGCCTGAATTCACCCGGATATACATCTCCGGGCGAGCGCTCAGACTTTTCGCAATCCGGGCCGCACCTTCCATCTTATAGTGGGTTTTCCAATGCCTGATGATCCATGAGGGAATGCTCGTTTCAACAGACAGCCGCTTCACCGGATCTTTTATCGACCCAAGATCCCTCAGTTCCTCCCTCATGAAATTTCTGAGTATCGCATTGGTCACATTTGCTGCCCGCGGTCCGCCGTTGTCCTTGGCAATTTCAACCGTCTCGTTGATGACCGCATACGCTGGCACCCGGTCCAGAAAGACGATCTGATAGACCGCCATGCTTAAAAGATGCCTGTTCCACTGCCTGACTTTCGTCTTATAGAACGGCTGCAGATAAAACTCCAAAGTCAGCCTGTTCGCAACTGTGCCGTAGACCAGCTCGGTAAATAAACCCTTGTCCTTGTCGGAAAGTTCTCCCGATTCCAATACTTCATCGATGACGATATTGCTGTATGCTTTGTCATCCATAATTTCCAGATAAGCCTCGAAAGCGGCTTCTCTTACTGTCATATTCATCATCCTAACAATGTGCCGGTCAAGTCCTGGCGGGTCCGGCCAAAATCATCTGCAGCTGTTTTTTTCTTTCCTGCAAGCTGTACTTCTGTAATGAGCACCGCTTCATCCGCGGCTGCGACATGAATGCCGTCTTCATCCACCGACAATATTTCACCCGCCGGTTTATCCGTCTTACTGCCGGTCAGCTTTGCACCGTAGATTTTAAATCTTTTGTCTTCGAGCATCGTATATGCACCCGGAAACGGCGACAGCCCGCGTATATGGTTGAACACTTCAACTGCAGATCTGTTGAAATCGAGCAGTTCATCC
>DEQG01000091.1:3909-6077 GCA_002360325.1 Salinicoccus sp. UBA3372
ATGTTCGGGCTGTATGTCGCCTCATCATGATTCTGTTCAGTTTTATTATTTCTGCCTTCAAATATTGCCGGCAGCGTATCGAGCAGCAGTTCACTGCCGAGCCTGCTCAGCTTATCGTGCAGTATGCCGGTGTCATCTTCGTCTTTAATGTCGATGGCCGACTGGGCAATGATATCCCCGCTGTCCATACCTTCCGCCATATACATGATGGTGATGCCCGTCGTCTTCTCACCCTGAAGAATCGCATGGTGGATCGGCGCACCGCCCCTGAATTTCGGCAGCAGTGAAGCATGGACATTGATCGCGCCGTATGCCGGCAGTTCAAGCAGCTCTTTTGGCAGGATCTGTCCGTATGCCGCAGTGACGATGATATCCGGCTCCGCTTCTTTCAGCACTTCAATTGAAGATGCATCTTTGATATTGTCCGGCTGGAACACTTTGATGCCGAGCTCCTCGGCGGCTGCCGCAACTTTCGGCGGCGTCATGACGCGCTTTCTGCCGACAGGTTTGTCCGGCTGGCTGACAACAAGGTCCACACCGTATGCTTCATGTAAATCTTTTAAGATGGGCACCGAGAAGTCCGGCGTCCCCATAAAAATAATATTGGGCATGATTTCCTCCTACATAATATACTTCGGGTCTACATCGATCTTTAATGATAGTTTATCCTTTTTATAACGTTCATTATAATATTCATTGATTTTATGCAGTACATCGAGCAGATTTGGCTCCGACTTATATTTCAGCAAAATCTGGAACCGGTACTGCTTGTTGATCCGTTCTATCGGGCTCGGTGACGGACCGACGATGATCGCCTTGCCGGTGACGCTGTCCACGAGCTCCTTATGAATATGTGTCGTCGCTTCGAGACATTTTCCGACCTGTTCATGCGATACAGTAAACAGGACATGGAAATAATACGGCGAATAGCGCGCCAGTCTGCGGAACGCCATCTCTTTCTCATAAAACGCACCATAGTCGTTCGACTCTGCGAGCCCGATCGCATAGTGTTCAGGATTGTATGTCTGGAAGATGACTTCACCCGACAGCTCGTGTCTGCCGGCTCTTCCTGCGACCTGCGTCAGCAGCTGATACGTCTTTTCATTCGCCCTGAAGTCCGGCAGATTCAGCATCGTATCCGCATTAAGCACGCCGACGAGCGTGACATTCGGATAATCCAGCCCTTTGGCGATCATCTGCGTACCGAGCAGTATCGGAATCTTTTCACTTTCAAATGTGTTCAATAATTTTTCATGCATGCCTTTTCTGCTCGTCGTATCGTTGTCCATTCTTACGATATCCACATTGAACATATCCCTTAGAGCTTCTTCCACTTTTTCTGTACCCGTTCCACGGAAAGTCACATCATCGCTGTCGCAGTTGTCACATTCACGCGTCACGCCCGTTTCATATCCGCAGTAATGGCACAGGAGCGAATGCTGCATCTTATGGTACGTCAGTGAAATATCACAGTTCGGACAGTTCGGCACATGGCCGCAGCTCTGGCATATCTGGAAGTTCGCATATCCCCGGCGGTTGAGCAGCAGCACTGTCTGTTCACCGCGCTCGATCCGCAGGTTGATCGCTTCCCTGAGTGCTTCAGAAACGATTGATGTATTGCCCTTACGGTGTTCTTCCGACATATCCACAATCTTTGTCTCAGGCAGGGTTTTCGTCACGGCACGATGATTCAGCTCGAGCCGTGTATAGACGCCTCTTTCACTTCTTGCAAAACTTTCAAGGGAAGGCGTCGCAGAACCTAAAATCACCGGACAATTATAATATTTGCTGCGATATTTTGCAACCTCCGTTGCATGATACATCGGGCGATCCTGCTGCTTGTATGTCGTTTCGTGCTCTTCATCGACAATGATGACGCCCAGGTTCTCAACCGGTGCGAACACACTGCTCCGTGCACCGACGACGACGCTCGCCTGCTGATTTTTCACTTTCAGCCACTCATCATATTTCTCACCGTGGGACAGTCCTGAGTGAAGCACCGCGACCTCATCGCCGAAACGCGCTTTGAAGCGGTTCACCATCTGCGGCGTCAGTGCGATTTCCGGCACGAGCATAAGAGCTGTGCGTCCTTTGCCCAGCACTTTCTGGATGACCTGCAGATAAACTTCGGTCTTTCCGCTTCCTGTAACCCCGTGAAGTAAAAAAGT
>DEQG01000091.1:6130-12526 GCA_002360325.1 Salinicoccus sp. UBA3372
TTCGAACACCCTCGATTCATAAGGATCTCTTTCGCTCACGACATCGATCTTTTCAACATAGCCCTTTTTGACCAGTTCGTTGATCGTGCCCTGTGTATAGCCGTTATCAATCACTTCCGACTGCAGTACATGCTCATCATGCTTCTCGATGAAATCAAGCAGTTCCAGCTGCTTATATGCACGGCCGAAGTCCCCTCTCGGAATAAAGGTCGGTTTCAGCGCGCGGGCATACTTCTTTTTCGTATGCTGTGTAATGATTGTTTCTTCCTTCACTTCACCGCGTCTGATCAGTGGCTTCAGTTCGGCGAGCTGCGCGGCCGACAATGTTTTGACTTCAATTTGCGGCGGCAGATTCATACCGTGCCAGATCATTTCCGTCTCTTCCGTGCTGTCTTCCGACAGCGACAGCATCTTTTTCGACTTGCTTTTCAGCGCTGCCGGCAGAATGGTTTCTATAACTGAAATATATGACGTGACATAATAGTCCGCCAGGTCTTTTGAGAGCTTTATCAGCTCCGCTGTCAGCACGGGTTGTACATCCAGCGCGCGGGTGATCGGTTTTATTTTCGAAGGGTCGTATCCCACTTCGTCTTTAATATCGATGACGTACCCCTGGATCTGGCGCGGACCGAACGGCACGAGCACCCTGTGCCCGACCGCGATGAAATCCGTCAGACCATCCGGAATCCTATATTCGAATACTTTGTTGACATCGCTTGCAGACACACTGACTATGATCGACGCGTACATTATGAACGCCACCCGTAGTGGTCCGCCAGATTCTGGACGATCTGGTTCGCAAGCTGCACTTTCGATGCTTTTTCCAAATATTTTTCCGTGCCGTCCTTATACAGTATGGCCACCTCGTTATCATCGCTGTTCATGCCGATTTCAGGATCGGACACATCGTTCATGATGATGCCGTCCGCATTTTTCTCCTTCAGCTTTTTCAGTGCATAGTTTTTTACGTCATCCGTTTCCGCTGCAAAACCGATGACCGTCATGTTTTCACTGTTATGACCGACATATTTTAAGATGTCCGTCGTCTTTTTCATTTCGACGATCAGATTATCGCTGTCATCCGTCTTCTTCATCTTGCCTTCCGAATAAGTGACGGGCGTATAATCGCTGACCGCAGCTGAAAAAACGCCGATATCCGCATCCATATGTTTTTTCACACTGCTAAACATGTCTTCAGTCGATATGACACCGATCGTCCGGACGCCGTTCGGCGGCGCAAGTGATACGGGACCGCTGACGAGTACGACTTCCGCCCCGAGTCCCTTGAAGCTGTTCGCGAGGCTGTAGCCCATCTTGCCGCTTGAGTGGTTGGTCACGTAGCGGATCGGGTCGAGTGCCTCCCGCGTCGGCCCCGCTGTAATCAGCACCTTTTTGCCTTTCAGCGGCTTATCGTCTCTGCTGCTCAGAAAATCTTCGACGTAGCCCATAATATCCGGAACGTTCGCCATACGCCCTTTTGCGTTATAGCCGCATGCCAGAAAGCCGGATTCTGCATCAAGCACCTGATAGCCCTCTTCCAGAAGCTGTCCGATATTGCGCTGGATTGCCGGCTGCTCGTACATATGGACATTCATCGCCGGTGCGAGCATGACCGGTTTCGTATTTGCCGCAAGCACATTCAAAAGCATATTGTCGTATATGCCGCATGCAAGCTTGCTTATCGTGTTGGCGGATATCGGTGCAACGATGATGAGGTCCGCCCACTCCCCGATATTGATGTGGGAAATGACCGACGGGTCCTCTTCTTTGAATGTATCTGTATACACATGATTTCTGCCGATTGCCTGGAAGGCGAGCGGTGTGATGAACTCACCCGCATTATCCGTCAGGACCACTTTCACTTCATGGCCGTTCTGGATCAATTTACTTGTTAGATCCACAGCTTTATATGCTGCGATGCTGCCGGTTACACCGATGACAATATTCGCCATTATAAATTCACCCCAATTTTAAAAAAAGCTGACAATATTTTGTCAGCTACTTTTTTACCTTTACTTTATTTTCGGCAATTTCTTCAAATGCCATGCCTACTGTTTTAAAAGAGTTATAGTTTTCCAATATTGTGCTTTCGGGATAATCCTGTAAATCCCTTGCTCTTTTCGCTGCGAGAGTCACTACAAGATATTTCGAATCCACGTTCTTCTTCAATTCATGTGCCGGTGGGTATAACATTAATTATTGACCTCCAATAATAACTTTCTTAATTTTGATTCTACGCGTGCACGTCTCATGTGTGAAGCTTCGACTATACATTGTACACGCCGTTTCGCCTGTTGTACATCATCATTGATGACGACGTAATCGTAAAGGTTCATCAGGCTGAGTTCCCTTTTCGCCTCTTCGATACGGTGTCTGATGACTTCCATCGAATCCGTGCCCCGTCCGATGAGTCGCTCTTCCAGCTGTGCGAGGTTCGGCGGCGCCAGAAAGATGAACAGTGCTTCCGGAAATCTTTCCCTGACCTGCTTGGCACCTTCGACTTCTATTTCGAGAAATACGTCATGTCCCTGCTCCATCGTCTCCACTACATAATCAACCGGTGTACCGTAGTAGTTGCCTACATACTTTGCATGTTCTATAAATTTGTCCTGCTCTATAAGAGATTCAAATTCTTCTCTTGTTTTAAAAAAGTAATCAACACCATCTACTTCGCCTTCGCGCATTTTGCGGGTCGTCATTGAAATTGAATACTTGAATCCTGTATCGGGATCGTCGAAAACAGCTTTTCTCACCGTACCTTTACCGACACCGGAAGGGCCTGACAGTACGATTAGAAGTCCTTTATCTGAAGTCATAGCGAGTTACCTTTCTTTTTTGTGATTATCTCTTAATGTATCATAAATAAAAGTATAATTCATCTTAAAAAGTATTGAATAGTAATAGTTCATGTTAAAATATTCTGGTAGCATATATAAGGAGGGACAAAAATGGCATTTGATGGTAATTTTGTTCATGCACTGTGTGATGAACTCGAAACGATACAGTCAGGCAAGATAAATAAAATACAGCAGATGGATGATACATCATTGATTTTCAAAATCCGCAGCAGAGGTCAGAACCACCAGCTGCTGATCAGTGCACATCCGATGTATGCACGTTTTCATCTGACTGAACACAAATATGAATTTCCATTCGACCCGCCGATGTTTTCACGCGTCCTCAGAAAACATATCGAAGGCGGCATCATAGATTCCATCCGCCAGGTCGGCAACGACCGGCAGGTCCATATTAAAATAAATTCGAAAAATGAAATCGGTGATGACATCACCCGCATTCTTATTTTGGAGATCATGGGTAAACATTCCAACATCATCGTTACGGATACAGACTATAAGATCATTGAAGGAATCAAGCATCTGACCCCGAACAACAACGTCCGAACGATCATGCCGGGCTTTTTGTATGAACAGCCCCCGACCGGAAAAAAACTGAATCCGAGGACGGATGAGCTGGATGAGCTGCCGAAACACCTCGACTTCAACAGCGGTAAGATCAACCGCCAGATTTTGAAGGCGGTCGAAGGGTTCAGCCCTTTATTCATCAAAGAGGTGGCGCATCACGCCGGCCATCTGACGATGCAGAACATCGTCGGCAGCATCCGGGACACTTTGGAAAAATCAAAAGATATTACACCCGTTCTATATAAAAAGGATAAGGATGTCTTTTATTTTACGGAACTCGACCATATGGAAGGCACACCGGCCGTTTATGAATCATTGAGCGCTCTGCTCGATGACTACTATCACAACCGTTTCCAAAATAATCTGATCCGCCAGAAGGCGCAGGACTATGTCCACGTCATCGACCGGGAGTATGAACGTGTCGAACGGAAGATCGACAAGCTGAAGGAGGACTTGAAGGAAGCGGAAGTGAAAGACAAGTACCAGAAGTACGGGGAGCTCATCACGGCATACATGCATGAGATCAGACGGTACGATAAAGAAGCCGTCGTCCTCGACTACTACACGAATGAGGAGATCACGATTCCGCTCGATCCCGAAATCGCTCCGAACGACAATGCCCAGCGGTATTACCGCAGATACAACAAGCTGAAAAACCGCGGGACGACTGCCCGGGACCAGCTTGAAAAAGCCTATTCGGACCGGGATTACTTCCTGAACCTGCTCCATCAGATGGATGCGATCACGACATCGGACGAAGTCGAGGAAATCAGGGAAGAGCTCGTCGACGAAGGCATTCTTAAATTCAAAAGCTCGAATAAGAAGAAAAAGAAGAATAAAATCCAGCTCCATGAATTCAGGACCTCGAACGGCCTGACGGTGCTCGTCGGAAAGAACAATAAGCAGAATGATTATTTGACGTCGAAAAAAGCACAGAACAATCATCTGTGGTTCCACACAAAAGATATTCCGGGGTCGCACGTCGTCATTACACATGCACCGGGCGAAATAGAAGAGCAGGATATTTTGGAAGCGGCGATGATTGCCGCATACCATTCGAAAGCCGGAAGTTCGGAATCCGTGCCTGTCGATTACACCGATATTAAGCACGTCCACAAAATATCAGGATCAAAACCCGGTTTTGTCACATATACGGACCAGAAAACGGTTTTTGTCACCCCGGTTGAAGCAGATGTTGATAAGATGAAAGTGACCAGGTAGATGAGGTGATAGTATTGTCAAAAAAGCTTTGGGAAGAACATATTGAAAACAGTCTCATTACAGACGGCATGTACAGAGCTACAAATGATTCAGATCATGACGATGCCTATATTTCAGAACTTAAATTCGGTACTGCCGGCATCCGCGGGAAAATCGGTCTCGGCCCGAACCGGCTCAACAGATATACAGTCGAACGCATCGCACTCGGACTCGCCCGGTCCATGAGGGAGCAGGGACGGGATGTCGTCGTCATCGGCTACGACATCAGACACCTGTCGAGAGAGTTTTCGGAAACGATCGCTTCCGTACTCGTGAACAATGATGTGAAAGTTTATTTGTCTGAAGGGTATATTACAACACCCGAACTGTCATTTTTCACAAGAAGCCATGAAGCGGATTTCGGCATCATGATCACGGCGAGCCACAACCCGCCTGAATATAACGGCATAAAAGTATACGGCTCCGACGGCGCACAGATTACAGACGTGCCGGCGGATGAACTCAGCAGCAAAATAAACGCCATCGATGATTTCTTCAATATCGGGTCCGTCGATTTTGATGACGCTCTTGCAGACGGCAGAGTCGAACATATCGATTACGAACATTATGAAAAATATCAGCAGAAAGTAAAAGATCTTTCCGGTGACATTCCCCCATCAGATCTGCAGGTCGTATTTTCAAGCCTGCACGGGACTGCCCTGCCGCTTACGCAGTATCTGCTTGAAGAACTCGGCTTCAACAACATGACGCTCGTCGATAAGGAATGTGAAGCGGACAGTGACTTTACCCATGTTACAAGTGCCAATCCGGAAGACACTGATGCATTTACCGGTGCGAGAGCCCTCGGCAGGGATAAGAATGCCGACCTGCTTATAGCGACAGATCCGGATGCTGACAGAATCGGTATCGAAGTGCTGCATGACGGCGAATACGCCCATCTGAACGGCAACCAGCTCGGTGTAATACTTTTGTACAACCGTCTGAAAGAGACTGAATTTGAGAAAACGCCGGTTGTAGTTAAATCTGTCGTAACCAGTGACCTGAGCAAGAAGATTGCAGAAAAATCCGGTGCAGAAGTAATCGAAGTGCTGACAGGTTTCAAATACATCGGCCAGATCGCTTTGGCGCTTGAAGAAGACGCAGAGAGGGAGTTCGCTTTCGGCTATGAAGAAAGCTACGGCTACCTCATCAGCGACTTTGTCCGTGACAAGGACGCCATCCAGATCGTACCAGCCATAGTCAAACTTGCAAGTTCTCTTAAAAACGATGATGTCACACTCGTCGATTATTTGAATGATATTTATGATGAATTCGGCTGCCGCATGGAAAAGATGATCAGTCATAAATTTGAAGGCATCCAGGGCAAGGAAAAGATTTCCGAAATCATGGACCAGTTCAGAAGAAATACACCAACAGAAATCGAAGGACGGAAAGTCACCTGTGTCGAAGACTTTAAAAACAGCGAAAGACGCCTTTCCTCAGGCCAAGTCGAAACAATCGACCTGCCGAAGGCAGACGTCATCAAAATCCATTTCGAAGACGGCTGGATTGCACTCAGACCGTCAGGTACCGAACCTAAGATCAAACTCTATGTTTCTCTGGACACCCATCACATCAATGAAGAGGCAAAAATCATCAATGATATGGTGTTTGGGCTTTAATTCCTTTAATTTACCGGTGGTGTAACTCTCAACACATGTTCGTTCGGCTGGCCAGCACGTGTTACAGGATCTCGTGAAAGCCGCCAGTTCCT
>DEQG01000088.1:0-4179 GCA_002360325.1 Salinicoccus sp. UBA3372
ATCGAATGCAAGCATTGATTTCAAGTTTGTTTTGGCAGTTGTTGCAGCTGCCGGTTCAATCTGTTGTTTCGTTTTGACCCGACAAGAAATAACTATACAGGTTTTCGAAACGTAATGCAAGTGCTTTATTAAATTCTTTTAAATTTCTTTTCCTCTGCTTCACATATAGATTACCGCTCTTCATCAAAAGCTATACTATAGGTAGAAACTATTTAATAACACCAGATTGTCCGTTGGTATTTCACAAGTACCAGTCCGCATCTTTTTCACCAAGATTTGAACTAGACTTCTTACTATACCAGCATTATTTTAAAAATCAACCCTAAACTGTTAAAAAGTTTGAAGTCTATTATCTATTCTATGATAGACGCTTTCAAGTTTATCATCTTCACATGTTCATCACCGATCCTTATATAGCAGAGTTCCTTCTCCGCTCTCCCCTTCATATGCCGGCAAAGCCCCATCATGACAATATTGACCGGGATTTACCAGTATGAAACAATATAGTTGTCAACTAAGATGAGAGGGGCGATGGATATGGCAGAGGATAAAGTGCAGTCAAAAGGTGTAGTCACAGTCATTATGGCTGCGGCCTTCTTATTTACATTCAGCCAGTTTCTACTGATCACTGCCTTCCCTACCATAATGGCGGAGTTTGGTATCAACGCCACGCAGGTTCAGTGGCTGACGACATCATTCTTATTAACCAGTATCATCTTCATACCGATGTCCGGTTATTTATCAACAACATTTTCTTCCAAGGCACTCGTCGTCTTCGCCATGTCCTGTATGCTGATCGGAACAATCATCGGCGGATGGTCGCCGAACTTCGGCATTCTGATTCTTTCAAGAGTCATCCAGGCAATTGGGGCAGGTATCATACTGCCGCTCGTCCAGACGATACTATTGATCGTCTTTCCATATCACCGCCGCGGGTTTGCCATGGGTATGCTCGGTGCCGTCACGAATGTCGCGCCCGCTTCGGCACCGTCGATTTCCGGTATCGTCATCGATATACTCGACTGGCGTTCACTGCACTGGGTGCTGCTGCCTCTGGTCGTCATTACTTTGATACTCGCAATCTTCCTGATGAAAAATGTATTGAAGAGAAATGAAGTCAGCCTCGATATGACTTCCATCATATTATCAGCAGTCGGGTTTTCGTTATTCATATTCGGATTAAGCAATGTAAGTGTCTATGGGTTTTCAGATGCTATGGTGCTTGCACCGATGCTCATCGGCATATTCCTGCTGTGGTTCTTTGTCACAAGACAATTTAAACTTCCGGCACCTGTGTTGAACTTGGATTTGTTCAGGAATAAAACCTTCACACTCGCACTGATACTTATCTTCATCAATATGATGCTGCTCTTGTCGACGGAAACGATACTTCCGATGTTTTCACAAACGGTACTCGACACGAGCGCATTCCTATCCGGATTTTTATTAGTGCCCGGGACCATACTGCTCTCCGTCATCACTTTTGTTTCCGGATCATTATACGACCGGTACGGCGGTAGGACGATCGCGATCATAGGATTCGCAATGACGACACTTTCCCTTATTTTACTTAACACGGTCGGCATGGAGAGTTCACCATATTTCATAATGGGATATTTCTGCATCTTCATGTTCGGTTTTGGTCTGACACTCATGCCGCTTGTAACGATCAGCATGTCCGAACTGGACGATGAAGAGATTCCGCACGGTTCGGCGATCAACAATACCATCCGGCAGTTTGCCATGACGTTCGGTATCATCGTACTCACTTCAATCATCAGCATCACGGTAGTCAACATGGATGCTCCCGAGTCAGTTTCCACATACTGGGGCACGACCTATGCACTCGTTGTGATGGCCGTCCTCGCTTTTGCCGGTTTCATACTGACATTCATGCTGAAAGATAAACCAAGATATAAGTAAAATAAAACCATCCCGGCATGCATAAGCAGGCAGAGATGGTTCTTTTATTCCAATTCAGCAAGCGGCAGTCTGTACAGCTTATCATCTGCTTCGTCGGGTTCACCGCGTCCGTCGGTATTATTCGAAATGAAATAAAGATACTCTTCATCCGACATTACATCCCGAACTCTCCCGACATCCGTAATGATTTCATTGTAATCTTCCGCTTCAAAATCAAATTCAATCAATGCATTCCCTCTGAGGGCGGCAACATACAGACCATTTTCGTGATAGCTCATTCCTGAAGGTGCCCAGGTGTCGTCACCTGACGTGAAGAGCGGCGGTTCCATCCCCTCTTCTTCTTCATCACCTTCAATGACCGGCCAGCCATAATTGTTACCCGCTTCTATCAAATTAATTTCATCATTCGCATTTTCACCATGTTCACTTGCGTATAATGTTCCGTCTTCACTCCAGGACAGCCCCTGCGGGTTACGGTGGCCGTAACTGTATACATAGGAATCATCGAATGGATTGTCTGACGGGACCGATCCGTCCAAAGTCATTCTGAGTATGCTGCCTCCGAGCGAATCACTTTGTTGTGACAACTCAGGAGCCGCTGCGTCCCCTGCCGTGATATACAGATATTCATCCGGTCCTATCGCAAGCCTTCCGCCGTGATGTACCTGACCGCCCGGCATACCGTCCAGCAGTATTTCATCCTCCGACCAGATGCCATCCGACAGAGCCAGTGTAACGACACGGTTGAACTGTTCCTCATCATCTTCATATGTGTAATAGGCAAATGCTTCATTGGAGGTTTCAAAATCCGGTGATAACGTAAAACCCAGCAATCCTGCTTCTGGAGCATTGGACACTTCATCTGACAATTCCACTTCCTGCCGTTCAGTACTTTCCGCATCAATTTTCATGATACTGCCGGCTCTTTCAGAAATATAAAACGTATCTTCATACTGATCTATCGACCAGGGCGCCTCCAGATTTTCTGCGACTGTTTCCAGTGCGCCTTCAGCTGGTCCCGTCTCTGTCACATCACCTTCTTCAGAACCGGTATCCGTTTCTCCGCATGCAGCAAGCAGCATGAGTGGGATGGCCATAAGACAGAATCTCTTTATTATCATTACTGTTCCCCCTCATTGATGTATATCAAACAGTGTCCGTTATATTACAGAAATAATATAATACTGTTACAGAGCCGGTTTTCAGTTGATTCTTACATCAAAACGTTTTATCTTTAAGTTTAATCTGAAGCAGGAGCGTGTTTCCTATGAAAAACATGAATACAACAGATGACATCAATATAAATGGTTTCTTCACCAAAATTGTGAGCCTGATGTTCATCTGTTCCGTATTTGCGAGCAGTGTCGATGTTGTACCGGCACAGGCGAGAGTGGGTGCGGATGCTGCCGGAAAGAAAGCAAATATCGTCCTGGATGAAGTGTATCTGGAGTCCAGCGTCATTTCTTCTGAATATACATCAGTATTCGGCACTACACTGCCAAATGCAGAAATTGAAGTCACCTATCCGGATGGCAGAACATTTATCACCACAGCCGATGCAGCCGGACATTACAACTTTAAGGGGCTGCCTTTGTTGAATGAAGGGGATGCCGTCGACATTACCGCTTCAACAGGCGAAGTCAGAATGAGCGAACATTTACAGCTGAACAGGTAACCATCTTTTAAATTTATCTCTATGGTCATAAGAGGACCATAGAGATTTTTTTATACCATAAATTATATTCCGATCAGATACAGACAGACCGGTATCGTCAATATGCTGATCAGTGTCGTGATCAATGTTGAAAATGAAACCACGTTCGGTTTTACATTGAACTGGACAGCCAGCATTGTAGAGTTTGCGGCAACCGGCATTGCATTCAGCAGGATGAATACCATTTTCATCGTCTCATCGACAGGCATGATCATGACCAGTGCTGCAGCAATGATCGGTGACAGCACCATACGGATGGATACGACTGCAGTCACATCTTTAATATCAAAACTCTCTTTCGTAATACGTGCGAGCTGCATGCCAAGGATCAGCATCACTACAGGAATCGCCGCATTCCCCGTCATTTCCACAATGTCCAGAATACCTTCATCCAGCCTGATATTTGCCAGCTGGAAAACCACACCGACAATTGCTCCGTGAATAACCGGTATTTTAAATATATTGATGACCGCCTCTTTTACGGTAATTGTCGCTCCGCTGCCAAACGAAGCGATAAAGATTCCCACCGTACTGATGACAAA
>DEQG01000088.1:4249-4518 GCA_002360325.1 Salinicoccus sp. UBA3372
GTTCCGTAGTTGCCGCTGTTAGGAAATAAAGTCCCAAGCAATATCGCTGAAATATCTTCCTTGGAAGATTTTATGAAATATCCCCAGATGACGGTAATGACAAGCAAAATTCCCGTCAGTAAAAATGTAAAAAGAAACACATACAAATAATCAATTGTCAGTTCATTCCTATAGAAGGTATTGAATGTAAGAATGGGCAGTAATATATATAAAGACATTGATGATATTGATTTAATATCAAATTTAAGTATTTTATCCGAAATATAACC
>DEQG01000017.1:0-2281 GCA_002360325.1 Salinicoccus sp. UBA3372
TGTAAAAACTGTGACCGAAGACATTTTATTTTGTCTTCGGTCTTTTTTATATATAAAAATATCACCTGTCCCGGCATGGCATAAAAACGATGCCGGGAAGAACAAAAACGACACTGCCTGGGCAGTGTCGTTTTATTTTGCGAGCCAGTACAGCTGAAGCTTGTCCCTGCCCTGATCGAGATCTTTATGGAATTTTACTTTGGCATTTTTACGTTCGTCTTTTATGCGCTTCAAAGTGTTTTGTACGGCTTCTTCATTTCCAAGCAGGTGATGTGCTGCCACTTCGCCCTGCAGTATGGCAACTTTGGCATTTTCAATGCCGGTTATATTGCCTGCGACATACAGTTTATCAACATCGGTTTCCATCTGTTCACTGTGAACCGGGACGTATCCGCCTAGGGATTCGAGATAGACGTGTTTCAAATTGAATAGTGATGTGATTTCGCTGACCGGAGAAAGGCCGTCTGAAATACAGACGAAATCGCATTTTATGACCTGTTCCGACCCTTTGATGACACTGCCGTCAGCTCTTGTTTTCATCGTCGTGACAGATTCAACTTTTTCTGTGCCGTTGATTTTAACGACTCTTTCCTTGATTGAGATCGGCAGTCCGAGAGCTTTAACACCTTTCGAAGGAAAGAGTTTCAGAGCAAGTCCGTGCAGCATTGACATTCTGCTGCCGGCATGTGCCGAAAAAGACAGAACCTTTGACGGAGCGGATGTGCCGAGCCCCATCAATGTCTCAAATGCATCTTTCGGCCAAATGAAATTAAATTTATTTTCTGCCGGTAAGCAAATTTTCCTGACTTCGATATCGGCATAGCCGAGCTCCATGCCGATGACCATCGACAATGGGTTGATTCCGATGATGACGCCGGCATCACCGGGGGCGACTCTGTGGAAGTTGGTCAGCACCTGTGCGGCCCCGACAGTCATCACTCCCGGCAGTTCCCACCCGGGAAGAGGATAGGAGTTTTCCTTCGCACCTGTCGCCACGATCAGGTAATCAGAAGTGAAATTCCCTTTATTCGTATAGACGGTAAATATCTCATCTTCGTTATCAGTATTATATACCGATGTCTCAAGCTGCAGTGTTATTTTGTCATCCAGCTGATCATGGAGACGGCGGGCAACATCCATGCCGTTCCACCAGCTGTCTTTCGATTCTTCATACAGCTGGCCGAGCAGCCTGCCGCCGTAATGATAATACTCGTCGACAATCAGAACGCTTTTCTCATCCTTCAATATGCCCGCGGCACTCATCCCTGCAGGGCCGGCACCGATAATGATCACATCATAATGGTTCATTTCCGCCGCCTCCTTTCACGAGATGGGGCAGAGCACCCTGTCTGTCCACATGCATGTTCTTTTGAAGCGGCGTCAGACATGCACGTACATTCTGCCTGCCGTCGACGGTGACCCGGCATTCAGAGCAGTGGCCGATATTACAGTACAGCCCTCTCGGAGCACCGTCACTTTCATGATAGCGCAGTGTCCGGATATCATTTGCCAGCAGTGCGGCCGTTATGCTTTCGCCTTCAGCGCCGTAGTAAGTCTCGCCGTTCCATAAAAACGGGACAATATGATGTTTCTTCGGTCCGAGTATTTTATGGTTTAATATTCTTCTCGTCATCAAGCAGCCCTCCTGAAAGTTCTTCAAATGAAACCGTGCGTATCGGGGGCTGGGCCCTCAGGTGAATAAAGACCGGTGACTCATTTTCAGTATCCTCTGTAATTTTATTGATCAGATGCCCGCATGTTCTGCCGTTGCAGAACCCCATGCCGGCTCTCGTTTTTAATTTCATTTCTCTTGAATTATTGACGCCTTTGTCCAATTCATTCAATATTTCCGAGTATGTGACGTTCTCACATCTGCATACTGTAAAATCTTCGCTATTCATCATAATGATCACTCCAAATAATTATCCTTACTTGAGATAAGAAATAACCGTGCCAATTACAGATTGAACTTTTTGATCTTCGCATACAATGTCGGGCGGCTGATGCCGAGAATCTGGCTGGACTTCTCGATGTTGTTGTCATTGGATTCAATAACCTGACGGATATATTCAGCTTCTATCTGATCGACGTAATCCTTTAATTCCAGATCATTCGGCGGGAAATTGTAATTACTGAAGTTCTGGCTTTGGCCGACTTCCTCCAAATACTGCTGGAAGATATTATTGTCGAGGCTGCTGCCGCTTGAGAAAATAACGAGCCGCTCAACCACGTTGATGAGCTCCCGCGCATTGCCGGGCCATTCGTACTGTCTGATCTGCTG
>DEQG01000017.1:2349-2753 GCA_002360325.1 Salinicoccus sp. UBA3372
TAGTAGAACAATGATTCAATATCATCCGGCCGTTCTCTCAGAGGCGGGATATGTATATTGATGACATTGATCCGGTACAGCAGATCCGAACGGAAATCATCTGATGACAGCAGTTCCGTAATCACTTTATTCGTAGCGGAAACGAGTCTGAAGTTTGTCGTCTTCTCCTTTTTTCCGCCTAATTTAAAGTACTTTCTTTCCTGCAGAATGCGTAAAAATTTGACCTGCATCTCAAGAGGCATCTCTCCGATTTCATCGAGGAATAAAGTTCCGTTTTCCGCAAGCTCAATCTTCCCCTGGTTGCCTTCCTTGTTCGCACCGGTAAAAGCACCGCCGTCATAACCGAATAATTCCGACTCGAATAACTCGTTCGGGATGGCACCGCAGTTGAGCGGGATGAAGTC
>DEQG01000017.1:2838-3301 GCA_002360325.1 Salinicoccus sp. UBA3372
GCTTTTTCAATCTGATTCTTTAAATTCTCCATGATGGAACTTTTATAAATGATATTTTTAAAATGATTGTCATTATGCAGACGTTTGACGTTGTCGCTCAAAATGCTCACTTTATTTTTAAGGTCTTCAAGTTCTTTTTCCCTTTTAATCTGAGCAGTCACATCGATTTCTGACACGACGGCACCCAGCACTTTCCCATCATGGTGGATCGGTTCTGCTTTGATATCCACATAAATATCGGGCGTCGCCTGATGGCGCTTCTGTTCAAATGACTGATTTTTGCGGAGCGAATCCAGAATGAGCAGCTGATCTTCCGAAAAAATCTCTTTTATATCTTTTCCGACAACTTCCTCATTTTTCAAGTTGAATATTTCAGAAGCCCGGTCGCTCCAATAGATGACTTTCTCATCTTTGTCGATGATTGTAAAAGAATGATTATAAAAATTGATCAATATTTCAATTA
>DEQG01000017.1:3423-7643 GCA_002360325.1 Salinicoccus sp. UBA3372
GTTTATTTCTTATGCCTAAGTAAGAGAGGAAGGTGAGAGATTATTGAGTAATCACTTTGATGTAATGATCATCGGCGGTGGAATCATAGGAGCGAGCATTGCCTATTACTCGTCGAAAAAAGGATTGAATGTGGGGCTGATTGAAAAGAATACAGTCGCATCGGGAACGACTTCAAAATGTGACGGCAATGTCCTGCTGATAGATAAAGAGCCGGGCTTTGACAGCCGGATGGCAATCAAAAGCCAGGCACTGATCAAAGAGTTATCCTCCGAACTTGAAATACCGTTTGAGTTCAGGCATCCCGGCAGTATATTCCTTTGTGCGAATGATGAAGAGCTGGAACAGGCATATGTCTGGGTCGACCGTCATAACAAAGCGAACGGGGATGACAGGTTCTTTAAAAAACTGACGAAGGAAGATTTGAAGAATGACTCGAAATATTTTGCAGATCATCTGACCGGCGGACTTGAATGTACTAATGATGCGACCGTCAATCCATACATGCTGACCTTTTCGCTGATCAATGAGGCGAAGAAGTATGACTTCACTTTATATGAACATTCACCTGTGGATGATATTAAGAAAACGGATGCGGAAACATTTAAAATATATTCGGACGGAAAAACTTTTACAGCGAATAAAGTGATCAATGCCGGAGGCATATACGCACCTGAAATCAGCCGGATGCTGGAAATAGATCTGCCGATCCATCCGAGGAAAGGACATATACTTGTCGCCTCCCGGACGGAGCTGATGGGTACCCGGAAAATTCAGGAATTCGGATATTTGATGACGAAGTTCGGGAAAGAACGGATTGCGCCGAAAGTAATGAATGATTATGGCATCGCGCTTGTGCATGAAGCGACTGAAAGCCAGAACTTCCTTATGGGCAGCAGCCGGGAATTTACAGGTTTCGATACGAAGGTGAATGCGGGCATCATCCGTCTCATTGCAGAACGGGCAATCGAGTATTTTCCAAAAATGAAGGATTTGAATATTATACGGTCCTACGCGGGGCTCAGGCCATGGACCCCGGATCATCTGCCGATCATATCCGGAACCGGTATTAAAAATTATTATGTCGCGGCAGGGCATGAAGGGGACGGCATCGGGCTCTGTGCCATCACAGGCAAGTGGATGAGTGAAATGATTACGGATTCACTTACTGATGATATCACCCCTCTCAGTTTATCGCGTTTTAAGGAGGCGGCTGTATGAAGATGAATACAAGACAGTTTTTGACGATTGATACACATACGGGCGGCAACCCGACAAGAACAGTGCTGACAGGCATGCCGGAACTGAAAGGTGAGACGATACAGGAAAAGATGCTGGATATGAAAGAAAATCATGATCATATCAGGAAGTTCCTTGTCTATCCGCCGAGAGGCCATGACGTGATGAGCAGTACGATCGTTTTGCCGCCATTGAAGGAAGAAGTGGATTTCAGCGTGATTTTTGCAGAAACCGGCGGCTATCTGCCTATGTGCGGCCATGACACAATCGGCACATGCACAGCGCTGGTCGAATTCGGTTATGTTGAAGCGGTCGAACCGTATACGACTGTAGTACTGGACACTCCGGCCGGGGTGGTCGAAGCGGAATGTAAAGTGGCTGACGGCAAAGTCGAGGAAGTGACATTCGTCAGTACGGATGCCTTTCATTTAAAAACGGTGCATGTCGATTACAAAGATAGGAAAAATATCAGATGTGATATCGCATATGGCGGCAATTTTTACGGTATCATCAAAGCTGAAGACCTCGGCCTTACGCTTGATGTCAGTGATTCAGAGGAAATCGTTGCGACTGCGATGGAGATCCGCGATGCCATCAACGCACAGCATGAAATTCAGCATCCGGAGTTTCCATTCATCGATAAGATGACGCATATGGAGCTTTATACGCCTGGAAATGTCACTAAAAATGCCGTTATTGTGCCGCCGGGCGGCATCGACCGGTCGCCATGCGGCACGGGTACATGTGCAAAAGTTTCGACACTGCATAAAGAAGGCGGGCTCGGCCTGAATGAAGAATTCATCCATGAAAGTATTACCGGATCGCAATTCAAGGCGCATCTCCTCAGTACGCGTGAAGAGAAAGGCATCTCATACAACAGAATTTCTATAACAGGTTCTGCCTGGATAATGGGGCGTCATGATTTTTATTTTAATGAGGATGATCCGCTCAATGAGGGGTATCTGCTGATACCTGAAATATAAGGAGGTGGGCAGGTGATAAGAAAAGTAATCAACAGCCATGATATTCATATCGGCGGCCAGCAGCTCAGAATCATTCAAAAAGATGAGCTCACGGGCAGTGTGGAAGGTTTTAACAATATCGATCTGCTTCTGAATGAACCGCGAGGCAGCAAGTATGTCAATCTGATCATCTATAAGGCTGACGAGTCAGTAATTGAGGTTGAAATTCATTCGAACTCGGTTTTGGATAATAAAGATATTCTGCTTAAAAGTTTTATACGGTCGCTGCTGGAACGCGGTACCATCAATCAGGATGACAGATATGTAATCAAAGAAAAGGAAAATACGTACACTTACATGCATGACAGTCTTGGAACTGAGAAGGTGTATGAAGTTGAAGGTGTAAACGGCACTTATGTGGTAAACGACAAGGATGTATTGGTTGAAACGGTGGATTTTGAACTGTCTATTGAAAATATCACACAGATAAAAAACTATTTAGAAGCTTATAAAGTTTTTAAGGGATATCTCGTGCTGATCAATGACGGCAGGCACATCACGGTTAATGAAGACAAGGTCGCCCTTGCCTATCCGGTAAGTGAGACGGTTTCTGTTCTGAACCGGGTTTATAAGCAGGGAAAAATTACTGCATTGAATTCGGCGGAAGTGGAAGTCGTGAGTGACAGATATACATTCGAGCATTATCTGATATCCAATTCACAGTTCTACATTGATGATACGGATATTTATTCAAAGGGGTTTGTAATTAGATAAAGAGGGGGACAGCTTATGAAAAGTAAGGGGAATTTACCAAGTGTACCGATGCTGATAGCGATACTGGTTTTATTTGTAATTATAATGTTCAGTTTCATAGTGATTTTGGAATTGCCGATCCAGCTGGCACTTCTAATGGTATGGTTCGTCATTATGGGGTTCGGGCTTTATTTGAAATACTCTTATTTTGAGATGGAACGGGGTTTATTGAAGGGGATTCATGAAGGGATGGGAGCGACGCTGATTCTGATAGCAGTCGGTGCGCTCATTGGTTCATGGATTGCCGGCGGTGTTGTGCCGACGATGATCTACTATGGTCTCAGTATAATCAGTCCAGGCATATTTTTGATGGCGGCTATGATCATCTGTGCAATTACATCAATTGCGACGGGTACATCGTTCGGTTCGGCGGGAACTTCAGGCATCGCCATGATGGCAATCGGGGAGAGTTTCGGTCTGCCGGTGTATCTGGTGGCAGGTGCTGTCATATCCGGATGTTATGTCGGAGATAAAATGTCGCCGCTTTCGGATACCACGGTGATGACGGCCACATTATCAAATGTGGACCTGTTCAGACATATCAAATCGATGGCTTTCGTATCTGTACCGGCATTCATCATTGCTGCGGTTCTGTACTGGGTGGTCGGCATATTCATCACTGACGGCAAAGGCGATCTGACAATCGCTGAAAATACCATGGTGAATCTGCAGGAAACATTTAACATTTCCTGGATCATGCTGATTCCTGCAGCAATTGTTGTCATCATGCTCATAATGAAACTGCCGTCTGTGCCGGTCATCATCTTCGGTGCAGTGCTTGGCAGCCTATGGGCAGTGATGTTCCAGGGGTACGGTTTTATAGAGGCGATTCAAACGATGTATTCGGGCAGCGGCGTTTCGACAGGGATAGAATTTATCGACAACCTGCTTGACCGCGGCGGTATTACATTTATGCTGGATGTGATCTTATTGATCATACTCGCACTTGGTGTCGGAGGACTGCTTCAGACAATCGGGGCATTCAAAGTCATCGGAGATATTTTTTCAAAGTGGGCAACAAGCACAGGCAGTCTGACATCCACTACATTACTCGCATCATTTTTTGGCGTATTCTTCGGCGGTGCGGCTTATGTTTCACTGCTTACAGGAACAAAGATTACAGAAGAGAACTATAACAGGCAGGGTGTGAGCCGTACATTGCTGTCGCGTAACGTTGAAGCCGGGGGCACGGTGACGACACCGATGGT
>DEQG01000017.1:7657-7910 GCA_002360325.1 Salinicoccus sp. UBA3372
CCGTGGTCTGACGGCGGTGTATTTATGGCAACGACATTGGGCGTGGCCACAATCGCTTATCTGCCATTTTTCTGGTACGGTTTTTTAGTTATCATCATCAGTTTAATTTATGGTTATGCAGGATTATTTATAATGAAGAAAGACGAATATGAAATTGAGAGGGATAAAGAACATTAACAACAGATTTGAAGGGGATATACCCTATACTGATTAAACCAACGAATGAGGATTACATTGTAATCCTCATTCATTG
>DEQG01000014.1:0-154 GCA_002360325.1 Salinicoccus sp. UBA3372
TCAGCAGCGAATCACTGAAATCGGGCGGCTCCTGTTCGAGAACATCGAGAGCCGCACCGCCGACTTTTCCGGATTCGATCGCCTGAACGAGATCATCCTCTTTAATGATGCCGCCGCGGCACGTGTTGATGATATATGTGCCGTCCTGCATCAG
>DEQG01000014.1:270-2064 GCA_002360325.1 Salinicoccus sp. UBA3372
TTCCTCAAATATTTCCCGGGGAATAAAGGCATCGTGGGCGATGATTTCTGCGCCGAACGGCTTCAGTTTTTCGGCAACCTTTTTGGCGATTCTGCCGAACCCGAGCAGGCCGACTGTCAGGCTGCTTATCGGTTTTATTCCTGAAACAGCGAACGAATCCCAGCTGCCGTTTTTTACGACGGTGCTGTAATCAGACAGTCTTCTCATGCCGTGAAACATCATGGCAACGGTATGGTCAGATACTTCCTCGATACAGTAATCCGGAATATTTGAGACATGGATGCCTTTATTGCTGGCGGCTTCCATATCCACATTTTGAAAGCCCATGCCCATTGCGATGATCGCCTTGCAGTTATCAAGCGTGTCGATCAGTGCTTTATCAACGATGAAGCCGACCTGGAACATGACGACCGACGCAGAACCCGAATATTTTTTCGAGTCTGCATCAAAGTCCTTCAGTCTGGTGATGACAACTTCATAACCTTCATTATCAAATCGTTCAATTTCATAATCGTGCTCTTCCCAGACATCATTTAAAATCCAGATGAGCGGTTTAGTCATAACAATCTGCCTCCCTCAATGGATTATTCAAACAAACCTGGCAGGAACATCGACAGCGCCGGGATGAATGCGATGATCAAAAGACAGATGACCATGACAGCAACAAACGGCAGCACGCCGACGGCAACCTGTTCAAACTTGACTTTACCGACACTGGACGCAACGAATAAGTTGACACCGAGCGGCGGTGTAACAAAACCGATCGCAAGTGCCACAACAAGGATGACCCCGAAATGAACCGGATCAATACCGACAGAAGTGACCACCGGCAGAAGAATCGGTGTCAAAATGATCAATGCTGAAATCGTATCGATGAACATGCCGACAATCAGCAGCAGAATGATGATGATGATCAGTATGAAAATCGGGTTCGATGTCAGCTGCATCAATCCTTCGGCAATCGTATTCGGAATCTGCTCAAGAGTCATGAAAAATGCGAAAGATACAGAGAAGCTGATGATGAGCATCGTTGTCGCGTTGATGAGGATGGTCTCCATGAAGGAGTCGTACATCCCCTTCCAGTCGAGTTCCCTATGTATGAAGACACCGACTATCAGTGCATAGACAACTGCTGTGACCGCAGCCTCAGTCGGGGAGAATACTCCGCCGTAAATACCGCCGAGAATGATGACCGGGACGAGTAAAGCCCATTTCGCATCCCAAGTCGCTTTCAATACATCTTTAAATACAAATTTTTCTGCGCCTTCCTGCGGCTTGTATCCGCGCTTCCTGGAAATCAGATATGCAGTGATGAGCAGTGCAATACCAATCAGCACACCCGGAATGATACCTGCCATGAACATTGCCCCGACGGACACACTGCCGACGGCTCCGTATACGACAAATGGTATCGAAGGCGGGATGATGACCCCGATGGAGCCGGCTGCTGCAGGCACACCTGCCGCAAATCCTTTATGATACTTATTGGCAATCATTGCAGGAATCATGAAACTCCCGATTGCTGCGACTGTTGCCGGACCTGAACCGGCGATGGCGGCAAAGAACATACAGGCAACAATCGTCACGAGTGACAGACCGCCTGTAATCCATCCGACGAGTGCGGTCGCAAGGTTCAAAAGACGTTTGGAGATGCCTCCGCGTCCCATCAGAATCCCTGCGAGAATAAAGAATGGGATCGCCAGCAGCGAGAATGAGTCGAGTGATGTGAATGCCTTTTGGGCAATCAGATCGATCGGCAGATCGGTACCGAACCAAATGGCGATGATGGCGGCA
>DEQG01000014.1:2078-2198 GCA_002360325.1 Salinicoccus sp. UBA3372
CACCGAGTGAAATCGCAATCGGCACTCCGATCATGAAGCACACTATCAATACGGCAAATAATATCAAAATTATATTCATAGCGGCACCTCTTCTTTCTCTTTCTCTTCTTCCTTAATGTT
>DEQG01000014.1:2341-3528 GCA_002360325.1 Salinicoccus sp. UBA3372
AGGGTAGCAATCACCAGCTGAGTGCCGAAAATCGCAACGAGTGCAATGAGCAGAAACCATATTAACGTCGAGATGATATCCATGATCTTTCTCGTTGCCCCATTAAATAAATCGACAAATGCGGTCACTTTTATGTGTTCTCTCAGCTTTACCGCATAACCCGCACCGACCCAGACCTGGAATATATGGATGTATCTTGCGAATTCCTCCGTCCAGCTGGGTGCACTCTGGAAAACGTAACGGCCGACGACCTGTCCGAATATGAGCAGGACCATCAGAACCAGTGTGGCAATCAGAAAACCTTCTTCAAATCTGTTAAAATATTTTTTCATATAGAGTCCCCTTATTTTGTGACATGTCTATTGTGCTTCCTCAACTGCTTTATCGAGTTCTTCGAAAAGTTCGGATCCGAGCATTTCTTCATATTTCTCGTAAACCGGTTCAGCTTTTTCACTGAACGCCTGCCTCTCTTCATCGGTCAGATCATTGACCTGAAGACCGGCATCGACCATTTCCTGCATGTACTCCTCGTTCTGTTCCTGGGAGAGAACCCGCTGATTTTCTCTGTAATCCTCAGCCGCGTCCATGACAATCTCCTGCAGGTCCGGGTCAAGTGATTCATAAAAATCATTATTCATCAACAGTGCGACCGGCATATACACATGGGAAGTGAATGACATATATTGCTGAACTTCATACAGATTGCTCGTATACATCAGGGCAATGGGTGATTCCATTGCATCGTATGTTCCCTGCTGCAGTGTGGAGTACATTTCCCCGAATGCGAACGGTGAAGCGTTGGCGCCGAAAGCATTGAAGACATCCGCATGCACCGGGCTTTCCAGTGTTCTCATCTTCTGCCCTTCTATATCAGCCGGAGTGTTGACCGGATGAATGTTATTGGTAATGTGACGGAAGCCGTTTTCCCCGTAGACGAGACCTTTAATATTGACATCTTCAAGTCCGTCGAGCAGACTCTGTCCGAAAGGGCCGTCGAGAACGGAATAGGCTTCTTCTGTATCTTCAAACAAGTAGGGCAGGTCCAGTATCATAAAGTCCCGGTCAAAGCCCGAGACACTGGCGAGTGCCGGAATGGTCATTTCGACGTTTCCGAGCTGCACTGCCTCGATCGCTTCTCTGTCAGATGGGAATAAAGACCCGGATGGATAGAGTTCGACGTTGAGACG
>DEQG01000014.1:3610-9489 GCA_002360325.1 Salinicoccus sp. UBA3372
AGATGCGCAATCCGGATTGTTTTCTGTCCGGTCTGCTCATCTATATTGGGTCTGCCGCAGGCAGACATTACCAATACGGCGATCAGCACCAGAAAACTTAAATTTCTCATATAAAAACCCTTTCATCTGTGACATCAGTCATCGAGTCATTCAGCTGCTTCGATGGCTGCTTCCAATTCTTCAAACAATTCCGGTCCGAGCATCTCTTCGTACTTATCGAAGACCGGCTGCGCTTTCTCTCTGAATGCCTGCTTCTCTTCATCGGTCAGATCATTGACCTGAAGACCGGCATCGAGCATTTCATGCATATATTCTTCATTCTGTTCCTGTTCCAATTGCCTCTGTTCACCTTTGAACATCTCTGATGCATCCATAACTATTTTCTGGTGTTCATCACTGAGTGATTCATAGAAATCATTATTCATCAGCAGGGCTGTCGGCATATACACGTGTGAAGTGAGTGACATATAGTTCTGCACTTCATACAGATTGCTCGTATACAACAGAGCAATGGGTGATTCCATTGCATCGTAAGTGCCCTGCTGAAGGGTAGAGTACATTTCACCGAAAGCGAATGGTGAAGCATTGGCGCCAAAGGCATTGAAAACATCCGTATGTACCGGACTTTCCAGTGTCCTCATCTTCTGTCCTTCTATATCCTCCGGAGTATAGACCGGCTGTATGTTATTGGTAATGTGACGGAAACCGTTCTCACCGTATGCAAGCCCTTTGATGTTGACATCCTCGAGCCCGTCGAGCAGACCCTGCCCGAACGGACCGTCGAGAACGGAATAGGCTTCTTCTTCATCCTCAAACAGGTAGGGCAGGTCGAGAATCATGAAGTCCTGATGAAACCCCGAGACGCTGGCAAGCGCAGGAAGTGTCATCTCGACATTACCCAGCTGCACTGCCTCGATCGCTTCTCTGTCAGAAGGGAATAAAGAACCTGAAGGATAAAGTTCGACCTGCAGATCTCCCCCGGATTCCTCTTCCACCTGGGCTTTAAAATCTTCCAACACGAGATGTGATGACTGGGTCGGATTCACCAGGTATGCAATCCGGATCGTCTTCTGCCCGGTCTGTTCATCTATGTTCGGTCTGCCGCAGGCGGATAATAACAATACGGTGATCAATATCAGGTAAGTAAAATTTTTCATAAGTAAACCACCTCTTTAATAAAAGCTTAATCGGTAAAGCTTTTGACCAACTTTCTCAAAACATCCGGTGTGTAAATAAATGCACTGTCCTTATGCAGTCTTTCCGTCATTTTGTGTGCGTCTTTGCCGTAAGGCCCGACATTCAGTACAGGTGCCTTCAAGTTCTGCATCTCCTTAAAAGGAATGGTGTAAGGCTCTCCCCATACCGGCAGATTCTCCCTGAATGACATCCATCCGGCTTCACTGCCGGCATAGTTGACGTAGCTTAAATCAGAAATGCCGTTGAAGTAATGGACCTGCTTTGCATCCACATCGTGTTCCGATTTGAAAATCTCCTGAACGAACTTTATTTTCTGCTGAAGTTCCGGGTCATCCGATGCATTGACCGCAGGGTAGTAGGATGGTGCCAAAAAGAGCACAGTCGCCGGCACCAGATCTTTTGCGGTGTCCATCAGACGGTCGACCACTTTAATCGCTTTTTCCCTGATGTTCAATGTACTGTCGTTGAACACACTGTCCGTAATCAGATCGTACTGCTCCCGGCCGTGCTTGTTGATGACGTGCAGGGCGAGGTCGTGGAAAGTGATGGTGTTAATTTTATTCAGCGGTTCTGTATTCAGCTTTCTGCATAACTCGCTGTAGTCCGAATAGCACTCATCCATTGCGCTTTCTGCCACATTCCGGTAGATGTCCATCACTTCGCTCGGGCTCCGTTCGAGAGTGAAGACGTTATAGAGCGCATATGCATGGTGCGATGTCTGTGTCGAATAATCTTTTTTCAGGTCATTCTGCTGCAGACAGACCGGAGGCGGTGTCCGCTCTCCGAATTTTTCTTCGGAAAAGTCTGCATTGAATTCCATCTCCTTTGTTAAATACGAAGACATGAAATGACTGGTGATGCCCTGAAGCGGTTCACCGGCATGGGTGCCGGCACCGTAGAACAGGGCGGAAGGCATGATCTTGCCGATGGAACCTGAGTAAATATAATAGTTGTTATCCTGCGGACTCTGGCTGAATGTCGGCTCACTGTTCAAAATCATTTTTAAATCCAGACTTTCCGAGTCCTTCAGGCCGGACAGAAATTTGACGGCCGCCCGCATACCGTCGGAATTCACTTCTTCATCGGGTACTGTGACGAGAATGATGTTCAGCGGCCACTCTTCTGTGCTCGCAAGCTCGATCAGACTCATATGGAGCGCAAGTCCCATTTTCATATCCATGGCACCGCGTCCGAAAATGTAGTCATCGGACTCGATGTCCGATTTGATTGTGGCGCTGAAGCTGTCTTTTCGTTCCGCGATTGCCGCTGTCAGCCTTTCAACGTCAAATGCGATTTCTTCGAGGTCACCGAACTCTTTTGTATGTACGACATCAAAGTGGCTGATCAATACGATGGTATCCTTTGTGTCATCCGATTTATAATGAGCGACGAGAGCGTGCCGGTCCTCTTCCGAATCGACAAGATATAATCGGTCCTGATGTGTTTCGAAGTAGGATAGGTCCATCAGTTTATCTTTTATGAAGTGTGGAAATCCGACTTCGCCTGATGTTCCCGACCTGCTGTCGAAACTGACCAGCTGGGTGATGAGTGACTGTAATTGACCGGGAGTCTGCCAGCGTCTGTCTGCAGTATCATTCATAAGTATTCTCCTCTTCATCGTAAAATTTCAGGAATCTTTTCTCTATGTTATCCAGATGCCGGAGCAGTGCTTCTTTCGCAAGCGAAAGGTCTCTTACTGTCAGTGCATCCAATATCTGTTTATGTTCCATGAAAGAGTCTTCCAGGCTGACTTCAATCGTGTTGGATAAAGTCAGAAAAGCTCTGTCCACACCTCTGCTCAGCCTTTCGACCATTTCGTGAAACAGACGGTTGTCATTGTTTTCTGTAAGCAGCATATGGAACTCGCTGTCGAGCTCCAGATAGAGCTGGTGATGTCCGCTGTTCACCGCCTGTTCCTGCTGCTCTATATTTTCGTTTAACTTTTTCAAGCTGTTTTCATCCATCTTATGGATGATCCGTTCTAAATTTTCAATCTCCAAAATACGCCGCATCTCCAGATGGTTCAGGGAGTCTTCTTTCGAAAAACCGGAAACGACGGCGGGTTTGCCGCTTCTGCTTCTGATCAGGCCTTCATTTTCAAGTTTGACGAGCGCGCCCCGGAGCGGTGTACGGCTGATGCCGAGCTGGGCCGAAATCTTTTCTTCGGGCAGCGGGTCGCCGACCTTCAACTTTCCTGTCGCAATCTCTTCTTTTAAAATATGGAATGCCTGTTCCGAAAGAGAGACTTTTGTGTGTATTGTTTTCATAGTTTCACCCTCTAAAACTTTTTATGAAAGACCATCGACGAATCTTTCGATTCTTTTCAGTCCTTCATTGATATTTTCAATTGAAGTGGCATAGGAGATTCTGATGAAACCTTCACCGAAATCTGTGAAACCGCTGCCGGGAACGACCGCAACATGTTCTTCCTCGAGCAGCCTGTCCGCAAATTCATAAGAAGTCATATTGAACTTTTCAATGGACGGAAATACATAAAATGCACCTTGCGGTATTTTTGTTTCAAGGCCGATCTGTGTCAGCCTTTCAACAATCAGATCACGCCTTTCCCTGTATGTCGCAGCCATTTCAGCAGCTGAGTGGCGGCTGTTGTCGAGTGCATCGATCGCAGCATACTGGCTCGGCAGTGCTGCACAGATTGTATCGTACAAGTGCACTTTCAGGACGTGCGGCATAAGCTCGGCCGGCCCAAGCACATAGCCCAGTCTCCATCCCGTCATCGAGTGGGATTTGGACAGACCGTGGACAAGGAACAATTTGTCACGGAGTTCAGGATATTGTGAAAACGAAATATGCTTCACATCATAAGTGATCTCACTGTAGATTTCGTCTGAAATAATAAAAATCTCATGGCTCGCGAGTTCTTTGACCAGCGGGGCCATTTCTTCCTCTGACAATACTTTTCCTGTCGGATTTGACGGAAAGTTGAGGAGGACAGCTTTTGTTTTATCAGTGATCATGCTCCTCAACTTTTCAGGGTCCGGCACGAAATCCGTATCTGAAGTATCCATGTAGGTCACACTTGCCCCGAGCAGGTCGACCAGCGGTTCATAGGCGGAATAGCACGGAGCCGGAATTATGACCTCATCACCTTCATTCAAAATGGTTTCAAAGATTGACCGCAGTCCTTCGCTCGCTCCGATTGTGATGACAATTTCATCTTCGGGATCGTATTTGACATCATATATATCTTTGAAGAAATTTGATACACTTTCCCTCAGCTCGAACAGTCCCGCGTTATGTGAATAGCCGGTCTGGTTGTTTTCTATCGCTTTGATGGCTGCTTTCTTCACCGTATACGGTGTTGGTATATCCGGCTCGCCGATGGTGAAATTGACACCGTCACGGAACACAGAGACTCTGTTCGAGAACTGCCGGGTACCCGGTATTTCGAGTTTGGTAACTCTCTGATTTATCTTGTCCAACATGTTGAATCACCCCTTGTATACTGTATACAAGAATAATAATACACCGGGTGAACATTGTAAAGATTTAGATTGTTTAGACAGTTTGAGGGTAAAGTATGAATAATACATATTATTTATGTAAAGGGGTGAGTGGAAGTTGACTGAAAATCTGGTGTTTTATCAGTCAAAATACGGTGCGACTGAGCAATACGCAGCATGGCTGGAGGAGATGGTCAGCTGCGATGTAAGGACACATGGCGAAAATCTGCCCCGGTACGTGAAAGATTACAGGAATATTGTCGTTGCCGGCGGCATATACAAAGGCGAAATCACCGGCCGTGAATTTTTAAAAAAGAATATGGAAAAGTTGAAAGGACACAGGGTCGCGGTGCTTGCTGTCGGACTGGAAGAATTTTATAAAGGTCTGACGGAAGCTTTGTGGCTATATCAATTTAAAGAGTTTGAGATGGATGTGGAAGTATTTTATGCCCGTGGGGAGTACGACTATAAAAACCTGACGTTTTTTGACCGCATGACAATCAGGACCGGGAACGTCATTTTCAGAAGAAGGATTAAGAAGGGCGGCCGAGAGCGGATAAATATTTTAAGGGACCGTACGACGGCGTATGACTGGAAGGATAAAAGATATCTTGAACCGCTGGTGGAATGGATGGACTCGGGTTAGCGCAAAACGGTAATGCATCTCACGACGCATTACCGTTTTTTTATTTGAAAATTTCATCGATTTTCTGAATGTCTTCATCTTCCAGAACGATGTCCGCCGCACGCATATTTTCTTTGATTTGAAATCCTTTTTTAGCGCCGGGGATGATCACTCCGACAGATGGACGTGTGAGATAGAAGGCCAATACAACCTGGGCCGCTTCCTCTTCATATTTTTCTGCGATAGATTTCAACTGGTCCACTTTTGCCAGGTTTTCTTTAAACTCGTCTTCCTGGTAAAATGGCAGTTTTGAACGCAGGTCGTCAAACTTGGAGCTTTCATCATATTTCCCTGCAAGCAGACCTGCAGCCAGCGGGTAAAATGGAATGAAAGTGATGTTGTTTTCTGCACAGTAATCAAACATGCCGTTCTCTGCTTCCCGGTTCAGCAGATTATATTCATTCTGAACAACATCGACAAAGCCGTCTTCATTGGCAGTTTTCAGCTGATCGAGTGTGACGTTGGAAACGCCGACTGCCCTGATTTTCCCCTCATCTTTTGCTTCTTTCAAAGCAGCGACAGCTTCATTCAAC
>DEQG01000014.1:9620-9975 GCA_002360325.1 Salinicoccus sp. UBA3372
TCTCCATTTTCATCTT
This sequence comes from Salinicoccus sp. UBA3372, assembly GCA_002360325.1. Taxonomy (GTDB): domain Bacteria; phylum Bacillota; class Bacilli; order Staphylococcales; family Salinicoccaceae; genus Lacicoccus; species Lacicoccus merdavium. The sequence continues at coordinate 9,637 of DEQG01000014.1, forward strand.
CACGGTGTGCAGCCTTTGTTGCAATGACCACTTTGGTTCTTTGATATTCTTTGAGCACTTCGCCAACCAGTTCCTCCGAACGGTCAGGTCCGTACATTTGAGCAGTGTCCAGCATAGTGACACCGTTGTCCAGCGCATCACGGACTGTCTGTTTACCTGCTTCTTCATCCACATTTTTATAGAAGTTGTGACCACCTACGAAGTTTGTTCCAAGCGCAATAGGATGAACATAAATCCCCGATTTCCCTAATCCTGCAAGTTGTGCCAAGTAAATACCCCTTTCTAAACTCTGATATGTTCCCATTATAAGTGTTATCCCCACATGATTAAAATATAATC
>DEQG01000014.1:10210-11693 GCA_002360325.1 Salinicoccus sp. UBA3372
AATGATTGTAAATCCTCATTATTTTCAATCATCAGCTCGCCGATGATTTCACCGTAAACAGGATGGTCGATGCTCACGTTGTCAATCATTGCCCCATTATCCAAAATCAATGATAACTCTTCTTCCATCTGCTCAAAATTATGCCGGCAGGCGATGATTCTTTTAACCGGCATTCCTTTTTCACCTGCGGGCTGATAAACGTAGCCTTTGCTTGTCGAAACAACTTCCTGGTCTTGTGATTTTAAAATTGATATATCACTGACGATAATCTGTCTGGACACATCATACTTTTTTGCGAGTAATGTCCCGCTGATTGCCGTATCAGATTTCATCAAATCTTCTAAAATCTGCTGGCGCCGTCGTTCTGCTCTACTCACAGTCAACCCTCCTTAACAATTCGCTCCACATACTCGATCAGCTGATGAACTTCATCCATACTGTTATTCTTCGATAAAGAAATACGTATGTACTGATCCACGGATGCATTATATTTTTCCGTAATCAATTTCTCGAGCCCTTCACTTACCAGAATACCATGTCCGCATGCACTGCCGGTTGAAATATAAATATTTTTACTCGACAGACTCTGCATTAAATACTGGCCTTCCATATTCGGTACAAGAAAACTTGCGATATGGTCTGCATGTGTTTTTAAATCAAGCGGAATAAAATCCAGTTCTTCGAGAAATCTGTTCAACTCATCACGCATCTCTTTTATATTATTCGGCTCGCTGATCACTTCCAGAGCATCGACAATCGTTGCGATACCAGGCACATCCAGTGTGCCGTTTTGAGTGCCGTATTCGTGATGGAAGTGCGGATTCAGTGGAGAAAGGTGTTCATAATCCATCAGCAGTACGCCGACCCCGTTAACTCCATGAATTTTATGTGCTGTAAAGCTGTATGAAGTGCAGAGGTCCCTGAGTCTGAGTCGATCGTACATGCCCTGAACACCATCGAGATGATAGGGGACATTATGTAAGCCGGCCAATTCAGCGATTTCCTCAACCGGCAACCTGTACCCTGTTTCGGAATGTACATGCGTTGAAATGATACATTGTGTATCATCCATCATTGTCCGAAGCGCCTGGATATCAATTTTTCCGGCATTTGTAGTCGGCATATGGACGATATCATATTGAGATGAGTAGGGGTGTAAACTCGCAGAAATCGACATATGTTCATATGGTGATACCAAAATCTTCTGTGCTTTTTTATTTTTCAGAAGCAATTGAAGTGCAATGTCATTTGAATGGGAACCGCTGCGCGTAAAGATCACATGTTTATCAGTATCGAAATATTCACGTATATAAGTCCGGACATTATTCATCATGGATTCTGCGTCCAGTCCGCCGCCATGAATGCTCTCACTGTTGAAATACATTTTCTGTGACAAGTTTAAATAGTTTTCTAATACGGTATCCGAGACTTTGGTTGTTGATGCATTATCAAAATATATCATTTGAATCTCCTTGATTTATTT
>DEQG01000014.1:11811-15367 GCA_002360325.1 Salinicoccus sp. UBA3372
TTAGATGCAGAGACCGAGGTCATTTTATTTACGAAAGACGAGTTGGAAACAAACAACAGCCATCTTGCCCAGGGAGGAATCAGTTACTCGGGAAAAGAAAGTGACAGAGAGCATACGGAAGATACATACGCTGCCGGAGATCATCTCGGCTCAAAAGAATTCATTTCGAAAATGATTGATGCCAGTTTTCCGGTAATCGAAGAGATGATTGCGGGTGGCATGAATTTTGACCGGGATGATTCGGGCTCACTTGCTCTCGCACTGGAAGGCGGTCATCATACACCAAGGATTTTACATGCAGGGGGTGACCGGTCAGGCAGGCGGATCAGTGAGTTTTTGTCAGAACAGGTTAAGGATAAAAACGTGGATGCTCATGCCGGTGAGAAAGTGATCAAAGTGCTTGTGGAAAATAATCAGGCAGTCGGTGTCGTCACTCTGGACCGGTCGGATAATCAGCATAATTATTTTGCGGATGCAGTCATACTTGCAACCGGCGGTTACAGTGGACTTTACAGTGTGAACTCCGGGGCATCAGCCGAAATGGGCAGCGGGCATATATTAGCTTATGATGCCGGGGTCAAACTTCGTCAGATGGAAATGATCCAGTTTCATCCGACACTGCTCGGAATGAATGATAAGACCTGCGGACTGGTTTCTGAAGCTGTGAGAGGAGAAGGTGGTTTATTGGTTGATGCCGGGGGCAGAAGGATCATGGAAGGTGTGCACCCGCTCCGTGATCTCGCTCCGCGGCATATCACCAGTTATGAAATATTTAAGCGGATGACATGCGCTCAGCAGACATATTTGGATATCAGGCCCGTCAAAGATTTCAGGAATAAGTTTCCGACCATCTATAAAAATGTCGAGAAACATTTTGGGAAAGATTTGAACAGAGGGAGAATTCCTGTCACGGCAGGTGCGCATTTTACAGTGGGTGGCGCTGTTGCCGATATTGACGGAAGTACTTCGGTCAATCACCTATATATCATCGGTGAAACTGCAAACACTCATTTCCACGGTGCGAACCGTCTGGCGAGCAACGCCTTGCTGGAAGCCGTAGTAATGGGTGCGGAAGCTGCAAAGAAAATTAATCAGTCAGAAATGACAGATGTCCATAAAAAAGTGAGGGATATGCCGGTGCTGCCGGTATACGCTGAGGATGACCACAGAACCATCAAGGAAAAAGCAATGGCTGCAGTGGGCATCATAAGAAGCGCAGAAAATCTCGAAGAACTGCTCCATTTGATTGATATGAGGCACTCTAAAACGGTAACGGGTGCCGTTACAAACAGGAGTTTCCAAATGTATTCGGAAATAAAAACGATTGAAGCAATCGCTAAGTCGGCGCTGCTCAGAACAGAAACAAGAGGCGGTCATTTCCGGGAAGATTTCCCGGGAAATAATATTAATGATATGGATACAATCGTAAGTTTAAAGGATGGAAAAATGAATGCTCAATATATTGAACGTAAGAGAGAAAATCAAACAATTTTACATTGATGACAATCACTACTGTGATATTTCAACACAGGTTTTTGATGAAGATTTGAAGGGCCGGGCAATAATCAAAGCAAAGGAATCGGGGTATTTTTCAGGGGGATTGATTATAGAAGAAGGATTTAAATTAATAGATCCGGATATAAAAATGGAATTGCTTATCAAAGATGGGGATGAAGTTGAAGCAGGGGATGTCATCGCGGATATGACAGGCAATATCCGGGCGATTTTAACGATGGAGAGGACGGTATTAAACCTGGTGCAGAGAATGTCGGGCATCACGACTAAAACCCGTGAATATGTGAGGAAAACGACAGGTACCAATACAAAAATCATTGATACAAGAAAAACGACGCCGGGGCTCGGTATGTTTGAGAAATATGCTGTCATTGCCGGGGGCGGACGTAATCACCGCCGTACATTAAATGACGGTGTGATGTTAAAAGACAATCATATCGATTTCATGGGTTCAATGACCAATGCGATTGAGCGCGCAAAATCATTCATAGGTCCGATGGATAAGATTGAAGTTGAAATTGAGGACCTGGAAATGTTGAAGGAAGCAATTGCCAATAACGTGGATATTATCATGTTTGATAATTGTGGATCCGAGTGGATTGAAGCACACATCCATCTGGTTCCGGAACATATACAAACGGAGGCTTCAGGGGGGATAAATATGGATACAGTGGCAGCTTATGCCGGAAGCGGTGTGGATTTTATATCAGTCGGTGCACTGTTCCATAATCCGGAAGCACTGGATATTTCATTAAAGGTGGTTAAATGACATGAACATCATGACGCAGGTACCAGAACGTATACCTGAATATTATTTAAATGCAACAACCGAAGAACTCGAGCAAAAAGTATTTGACATAAAAGAAAAACTGGGGTCAAAACTATTTATGCCGACGCATCATTATCAAAAAGACGAAGTGGCGAAATTTGCGGACGATATGGGTGACTCCCTGCAGCTCGCACGTATTTGTAAAGGCCATGAAGCAGAATATATCGTCTTTAACGGCGTACACTTCATGGCGGAAACGGCAGACATATTAACCGAAGATCACCAAAAAGTATATTTGCCGGATTTAAATGCAGGCTGCTCAATGGCTGACATGGCAAATATCGATCAGGCGTTGATATGTGATAAGGAACTGACTGGGATTTTTGGTGAAAGTGTACTGCCGCTCACTTACGTGAACTCCAGTGCGGCGATTAAATCATTCGTCGGTGAGCGCGGCGGCTCATGTGTAACAAGCGGTAATGCGAAAAAAGTCATTGAATGGGCGCTCGCACAGGGAAAGCGGATTTTATTCCTGCCGGACCAGCACCTGGGACGAAACACTGCATACGACCTCGGTATACCTTTGGAAAAAATGGCTGTATGGGATCCGATTAACCGCAAGCTGGAATTTGAAGGCAAAAACGAAGATATACAAATTGTTTTATGGAAAGGATTCTGCTCCGTTCACGAGAAGTTCTGGCCGATACATATTGATAACGTCAGAAAAAGAATGCCTGAGGTCAATGTGCTCGTACATCCGGAATGTACACACGAAGTGGTACAGATGTCGGATTATGATGGTTCTACCAAATACATTATCGATATGATCAGTAAAGCCCCTGTGGGTTCAAGCTGGGCAATCGGAACAGAGATGAACCTTGTGAACCGGTTGAAAAACGAAAATCCACATCTCCATATTGAATCGCTGAATCCGATCATGTGTCCATGTCTGACGATGAACCGCATTGACCTGCCACATCTTGCATGGTGTCTGGATAAGATTGTTGAAGGCAACACGGATAATTTAATTAAAGTTGATGACGAGACGACGAAGTATTCAAAAGAAAGCCTGGAGAGAATGCTGTCGATTGTGTAGTTAAAAAGAGCAGACGATCGATCGTCTGCTCTTTTATATGCTTATTGATCAGACGGACTGTTGCAGGAAATCGTAAAAGGCATCACGACATGCTCGCTTGTTTTTTGAATTTCAGTAAATGTGGCTTCAAGTGCTGTAAAAATGTCATTCACTTCACCGTCAAGACGTGTGGCGAA
>DEQG01000130.1 GCA_002360325.1 Salinicoccus sp. UBA3372
CCTGTTAACACCTTCTCGAAATGAGATTGAAGCTCCACTGGAAGTCTATCAACGCTTCGAAATAGAATCGAGATTCCGATAGAATTTACTGCACATGCTCGTCACCCGCGAGAACATGTGATAGATGCAAAACTCAATACAATTCACAATAAACTGCAGTGATCATGATAATTTTGGAGGTCCTTATGGAAAAGACACGTAAACCGCTGGCTCTGTTTTTATCTTTGCCGGTTCTGGCATGGGCATTTTTTGATTTTGCAAACACGATTTTCTCGGCGAACATCGTCACATTGTTTTTCCCGCAGTATATTACGGCGGTGGTGGGGGACAATCCGCAGCTTGAGCAGATTGCTTCGACGATTATTGCGTACGCAAACGCGGCTGCTGCGGTTCTGCTCATATTATTTTCCCCGCTTTACGGTGTCGTCATGGACCGGACGGGCAGGCGGAAGCATTTCGTTATAATCTTTACGCTCATTACGGTGACCGGAGCAATTCTGATGGGCATCTTCGGTGATATGAACACCGGGCTGTTATTCGGACTGCCGAACGGTCTCGTCATCACCATCATCATTTTCGTCATCGCAAAATTCGGTTTCAGCTCGGGCAACGTCTTTTATGATGGCATGCTGTCATCACTCGGCAAGAAAGAGGAAATTCCGCTGATTTCGGGATTCGGTGTGGCGCTCGGCTACCTCGGGACGCTGTTCGGCATCATCACCGTCATGTATCTTGTCGGTGACGCCGGCATCCACCACACATTCTGGATGTCGGGGATTTTATTCCTCATATTTGCACTGCCGTTATTTTTCATCAACAAGGACAAACACGTCAAAAAATCGACGTCATCATCAAAGTCCTTCCTGACAGGTTACAAAGACATTTACCACACGTTCAGAGAGGCGCGTAACTATCCGTCAATATTCTTTTTCATGATTGCGTACTTTTTCGTCAACGATGCACTCGCAACTGCCATCGCGATGATGCAGCCGTATGCGACGACGGTCGTCGGTTTCAGCCCATCGGATTTCCTCGTCGTCTTCATGGTGGCGACCGGATTCAGCATCGTCGGCGCGCTCGTGTTCGGTTTTGTCAATAAAGCTCTCGGCTCCAAGAAAACATTCTTAATCATTTCCATTTTACTCGGAGCCGCGATTACGGTTGCGGCCGTGCCGCTGCCGATGTGGACGTTCTGGATTGCCGCCTCGATGTTCGGCATCGCCATGGGATCTGTATGGGTGGTCTCAAGAACGATGATCATCGAATTGTCACCGCCCGGACGGGAAGGGCAGTTTTTCGGTCTGTTCGCATTCAGTGCGAAGATGAGTGCGATTATAGGACCGTTCATATACGGAACGATCACGCTCGCACTCAGCCAGTACGGGCCGCTTGCTTCACGAATCGCGATTACGAGCCTGCTCGTCATGGTGATCATTGGAATTATGTTCCATACATTTGTCAAAGAAGAGGCAGAAAGCGATGAAATGAAGTTTGAGTAGTTTATTTGAATAATTTTTCACAATATTGTCATTGGCTATCAATTGAAATCGACACATTTGAATATATAATTAAGGGTACGCATATAAGGAGTGATTTAAGTGGATGAGGTTCTTTTAGGACGTATAATAACAGCAAGTACACTGGGTTTCCACATAATCTTTGCGACTATTGGTGTCGGTATTCCGATTGTTATCATGGTCATGGAGTTTTTGGGTATCAGAAAGAAAGATACCCAATATCTTACGATGGCAAGAAGAATTGCCAAAGGGTTTACGGTAACTATCGCAGTCGGGGTAGTGACAGGGACCATCATCGGGCTCCAGTTATCATTGATATGGCCTGATTTTATGAGGCTTGGCGGACAGATCATTGCGCTGCCTCTGTTTATGGAAGTTTTCGCGTTTTTCTTTGAAGCTATATTTTTAGGTATTTTCCTATATACATGGGATCGTTTCAAAAATCCTTGGCACCACTGGCTTTTGAACATCCCGATCGTTGTCGGTTCAACATTGTCGGCGGTGTTCATCACTTCGGTGAACTCATTTATGAATACACCGGCAGGGTTTGAACTGTCGGAAGAAATGTTCGTCAACATCGACCCGATCGCGGCGATGCTGAACCCGTCGGTATATGTCCGCGTGTTCCACGTTGTGGCGACGGCATACATGACGGCAGCATTCATACTCGCTTCGATCGCAGCATTCAAACTCATTAAAAATAAATTCCGGAAAGATGCTGAATATCACAAGAAAGCATTGAAAGTGACGATGACGATCGGTATCGTTACAGCACTTCTGACAATTCTTGCAGGTGACTTCTCGGCTAAATTCCTGCACAACGAACAGCCTGAAAAGCTGGCGGCGATGGAATGGCACTATGAGACGGAGACACATGCAGATCTGGTTTTATTCGGCATATTGGATGAGGAAAACCAGGAAGTCAATTACGCCCTCAGAATTCCGTGGGCACTCAGTTTCCTGTCGGGCAACTCATTCGATACGGAAGTGACGGGCCTGAACGACATACCGGAGGAGGAACATCCGCCTCTGGTGATACACTACTTCTTTGATCTGATGGTCGTCTTCGGCATGTACGCCTTCGGCGTCGCGCTGCTGTACTTCATCATCAAGAAATTCACTAAGTTTAATGAACACCATCCGGCACTGTTATACCTCTATTTCCTGACTGGTCCATTGTCCATGATGGCAATCGAAGCAGGCTGGTTCTTAGCGGAGATGGGACGACAGCCGTGGATCATCAGAGGATACATGCGGGTG
>DEQG01000146.1:0-3269 GCA_002360325.1 Salinicoccus sp. UBA3372
ATGAATTCAGAGTCGCACGGACAAAGTGCACACTTGGAAGGCAGAATTTGGACTCGTGATTTTGTCTTTGTTTGTCTGGCTAACTTTTTTGTCTTTCTCGGCTTTCAGATGACACTGCCTACCCTCCCGTTGTTTTTGAAGGAACTGGGAGGGAATGATCAGCTTGTCGGTTTCATCGTCGGTATCTTCACTTTCTCTGCGCTTCTTCTCAGGCCTTATGCAGGTCATGCATTGGAGTCAAAGGGACGGGGGTTTGTTTATAAGACGGGACTGGTTGTATTTGTACTGTCCATTGCCAGCTACAGTTTCATTTCCAGTATATTGTTTTTATTCCTTTTAAGAATCGTCCAGGGGATGGGATGGGGATTTTCTACGACTGCAGGGGGCACGATTGCCACAGATATCGTACCGCCGAAACGCCGTGGTGAAGGCCTTGGCTATTTCGGACTGTCGGGTAATGTGGCGCTTGCACTCGGGCCGACACTCGGGCTGACACTCGTCGGTGTCATTTCATTTCCACAGCTGTTTTTAATTTGCGCTGCATGTGGACTGATCGCATTATTGTTCGCTTCTCAAATCCGTTATAAGAAAGTGGAAGAAGCTGAAACAAGAGCTGCAAAACTTAAGTTTGACATCTTTGAAAAAACTGCGGTGAAACCGTCTGTCCTGTTGTTCTTCATTACGGCAACTTTCGGCGGTATCGCCACATTCCTGCCGATTTATGCCATTGAGAAAAACATTGCAGGGATAGAGTTATATTTCCTGCTCTATGCAGCATTTCTGATGATATCCCGTACTTTTGCAGGAAGGATTTACGATAGGAAAGGACATCTATACGTATTTCTGCCGGGGGCTCTATCAATATTTATCGCGATGCTGCTTCTTGCCTGGCTGCCGAGCACTGCGGTGCTGCTCATTGCCGCTTCATTGTATGGACTCGGCTTTGGGAGCGTCCAGCCTGCCCTGCAGGCATGGTCGGTTGAAAACTCCCCCGCCAACAGGCGTGGTATGGCAAATGCGACATTTTTCTCCTTTTTCGACCTCGGAATCGGTCTTGGAGCCATACTGTTCGGACAGATGGCTTTTATATTCGGATATGCGTCAATATATGTCGCTTCTGCCGGTTCAGTCCTAATGTCGATTATCATTTATATCCTTCTGTATATACGTGCAAAGAGACTGCAGGCATAAGACAACAAGGCAAAAAGTTTCAGATTGTGATACGGGCAGCGCTGATATATCAGCGCTGTTTTTCTACTTGAATTATTTCCTTTGACAATCCACCGTGATGCTCCTATAATGATTAATTCATACTAAAAAACTAAGGAATAGGAGAATTCATTTGGTCAGTAATATAAATACCGTGAGTAAGGCAATGGATCCGGTACATCGTCACACCGATGCACTGAGAGACCCGCAAAAAGTGCTTATTGGCGGCGGGATTCTGGTCAGTTTAGTCTTATTTATATATTTGGCAATCGCTCAGTCAATGATGCAGCCGGTACTTTTGGTCATCGGGCTGCTGCTCGGTTATACATTATTCCATGCACGGTTCGGTTTCACTTCCGCTTTCAGACGTCTCATGTCTGTCGGCAACGGTGAAGCAATACGTGCACATATGGTTATGCTCGGTGCAGCAACCATATTATTCGCTCCAATCCTGGCTTTCGGCATTTCATTTTTCGGTGCTGAAGTCGCAGGATATGTATCACCCATCGGTGTCAGCCTGATAGTCGGTGCATTTCTTTTCGGGATCGGCATGCAGCTCGGCGGCGGCTGTGCATCAGGTACATTGTACGCCATCGGCGGCGGCCGTTCAGTCATGTTCATCACATTGATTTTCTTCATTATAGGAACGACAATCGGTGCAGCACATCTGCCGTTCTGGACGGAAGAACTGCCGTCAATGAGTGAATTTTCACTGGCAACATCGACAGGTCTCGGATACGGTGGCGCATTGGTCATTTCATTGCTGATATTCGGCTTAATCGCTTATATCAGTAAAGTTGTTGAGAAAAAGAGAAACTCTCCTAAAATCGCACCACTGCCAAGTGCACACGGCTGGAAGAGAATCTTCAGAGGTTCTTGGCCGTTGATGGCTGCTGCAGTCGCACTTGCCGTGTTGAATGCTTTGACACTGATGACACGCGGTGAACCATGGGGCATCACTTCCGCCTTTGCACTTTGGGGTTCCAAAGCTGCAGAGTTCATCGGATTTGACGTCGCAAGCTGGGGTTACTGGCAGGGAGAAGCGGCAACAGCATTGAATTCATCAATATTTGCAGATTCCACTACCGTGCTTAACTTCGGTGTCATACTCGGTGCATTTTTGGCTTCTGCTGCAGGCGGACTGTTCAAATTCACCAGGATTACCAAAGGCAACTTCATGGCATCAGTCATCGGCGGTCTGTTGATGGGGTACGGTGCACGTCTTGCATTCGGCTGTAACATCGGCGCATACTTCGGAGGCATCGCTTCATTCAGCCTTCACGGTTATATTTGGGGTATCGTCGCCATCGGCGGTACATTCCTCGCACTTTACCTGCGGCCTTTATTCGGATTATCCGTACCAAAATCGAATGACTCTGTGTGTTAATAAAAAAACCGGCTTGTATGTCAATTGACATACAAGCCGGTTTTTTCGTGGAAAAAGTTAAGTTTAACCTTCGGATTATTCTCTGATCTTTTTAGTTCTAAGGTATAGATAGATACCGACATTGAGCAGGATAAACAGTATGCCCACAACAAATACTGTCGTGGTTATACCGCTGGAATAGCCTAGAAACGGTGTCACTATTAATACGATAACAGTGCCTATTACCAACAGTGAAGCCAAAGTCATATTATACCACTGCATGAAAATACCACCTTTAAAAGATTGTTTTAACTCACTGGTTCCAATCATTTGATGTAGGTACTTCAACATAATAGATGTCTGGTCGAGTTCCTGTAAAAGTTTTAAAGCCCCTTGAAAACCAATGTACATTCATATTACATGTATTCCTTTTTCGGCATATTTTAAACACCAAAGCATAAAAATGTTATTACATCTCTTCCCTTATAGGCATGCCGCTCTGTGCACCGAGCTTTCTCACTGCAAGTCCTGCAGCATCGTTGGCAAAGTATATTGCCTCTTCAACCGTCTTGCCCTCGGCGATGCCGACTGCGAATGCGGCATTGAAAGTATCGCCTGCACCGGTAGTGTCTACAACATCCACGTTCTTCGGCGGAATCAATATCTCCCTGCCGTCTTTGAAGTATGAAGCACC
>DEQG01000146.1:3390-4770 GCA_002360325.1 Salinicoccus sp. UBA3372
AACTCGGTAACAGGTGCGGGGTTGATGATGACGGGTACATTTTCATTTTTACATATATCCAGAGTATGCCTGACCGTCTCCATCGGTATTTCAAACTGGAGCAGCACCATATCACTGTCTTTGATCACCGATGTGTAATTATCGACATGCATCTTATCAACGTTTCCGTTTGCGCCGGCGATGATGATGATGCGGTTGTCGTTGTCTGCAACGATGATGTTCGCAATGCCGGACGGTGTTTTTTCTTCAACAGCAATTCCGGCGGTATCGACACCATTATCTTCGAAGTTTTTAATCATTTCTGCTCCGAATGCATCATCTCCCACTTTGCCGATGATGGAGACGTCTGCGCCGAGCCTTGCGGCGGCGACCGCCTGGTTGGCACCTTTGCCGCCGAACAGCGTTTCAAAATGTGTACCGGCAACCGTTTCACCGGCAGCGGCTACCCGGTCGGTCACAGTGATCAGGTCCATATTGATGCTGCCGACAATCGTAATTTTAGGCTTACTCATCCGTCTCACCATAAGAGGCAAGGATGTCCTGGAATATATTCCAAAATGTTTCTGTATCGACACCAGTTGCGAATTTTACATTTTCAGGTTTGCCTGTCGTTTTCAGCAGATCGACGACGGTCATGCCGTATGTCGCTTCGCCTTTCGTTTCGATTGTGACGTTGACGTTTTCAAACGTGAACATATCCGGGTTGATCAAATACATAGTCGTACATGCATCGTGGATCGGGCCGCCCGGAAATCCGAAATGATCCTTATATGTTTCAGCAAAGAATATAAGCAGTTCTTTGACAAAGACTGCGATTTCATTGTTGATTCTGGACACTCTGTCAATGACTGCAGTGTCCGCGATAACCTGATGCGTCACGTCCAGACCGAACATCGTCACAGGCAGTCCGCTTTCATAAACGACCTTTGCCGCTTCAGCATCCACATATATATTGAATTCGGCTGCAGGTGTCCAGTTGCCGAACGTCCCGCCGCCCATTAGTACAATCTCATCAATATTATCTTTGATGGACGGATCTTTTATCAGAGCGAGCGCAATATTCGTCAGCGGTCCAGTCGGAACAAGCGTCACTTTTTCCTGGCTGTTTTTAACCTGCTCGATGATGAAATCGACGGCGTGTCCTGGTGACTTTTCTTTTGTCGGCTCCTTTAAAACCGGACCGTCCATGCCTGTTTCGCCGTGTATTTCAGGCGCAATTTCACTTTCTCTCACTAGCGGGCGGACAGCGCCTTCCACTACAGGCACATCCAGGCCGATCAGTTCAATGACCTTCAATGCATTCACCGTATTCTTTTCCACTTCTACATTTCCCGCGACCGTCGTAATGCCGAGTATGTCCAGCTCACTTCTTTTTGAAGC
>DEQG01000146.1:4788-9373 GCA_002360325.1 Salinicoccus sp. UBA3372
CCGATGATGATGGATATCGCATCATCATGTCCCGGATCACAATCCAAAATAACATTTCTCATCGAATCACCTTTTCAATCTTTTAAACTAATCGTAGCATAAAATATTAAAAAAAGTCCTCTTAAACAAAGAATTTTCAGTCAGATATTGTACGGTTGCTGCCGGCAAAGTAGCCGAAAAAGGCAATCATGAATGAAACAGCAATCAGGATTATCAGCGGCAGGTTCCATGTGCCGGTATACTCTGCAATCATCCCGAGTAATAAAGGCCCCGTCGCCGCCAGTATGTATCCTACCGACTGCGCCATCCCGGACAGCTGTGCCGACTCCTCGACGGTATTTGTACGCAGTACGAAAAACATCATTGCGAGACTGAATGTTGTCCCTGCACCGACACCAGTCATGATCAGAAATGGAATGATCATCCAGTGTTCCGGCATCAGGAAGATGCCGATCAGTCCGACAGACCACATCAGACCGCTCGTCATCCCAAGTATCTTCTGCCCTGCAAATTTATATGCGATGACCGGTGCGATGAATGTTGTCGGCAGTATACCGAGCTGATATATGGTCATCAGCCAGCCGGCTGCCGTCTGGGTGAAGCCTTTTTCAATGAGCATAGCCGGGAGCCACGCAAACAATGTATATGGAATCAGCGACTGCAGACCCATATAAATAGTCACCGCCCATGCAAGCTTCGAGTGCCATAAACTTTGTGAGGGCTTATCATCAATCTTCTTGAATGTCTTCTTCCGTTCTTCCAGAGTTCTCGGCATCCTTAAAACTAAGACAAGTGCCCCGATCAGCGGGAATATGCCCCACATTGCAAGCGCTGTCCGCCAGTCAAAGTCAGAACTTGCTGCAACAGTCACTGAAAGCCCAGCTGACAATGCACTGACGATATTCATAGAGAAAGTGTACAGACCGGTCATGAGCCCCACTTTGAACGGGAATGACGCTTTAATAAGACCCGGGGACAGCACATTGCCGAACGCAATGGATATGCCGATGACCGCCGTTCCGAAAAATAGCATGAATGTTCCGTCCATTCCTCTGATCAGAATGCCGGCTGTTAAAAATATCATGGCGATCAGCAGCGGTATTTCCATACCGTATTTACGTGCAATATTTGGTATGAACGGCGAGAACAATGCAAACGCGAGTAATGGCAGAGTATTCAGAAGCCCGACCATAGTATTGTTGATACCAAGGTCTTCACTGAAAAACGGCACCAGCGGGCCGATTGATGAAATCGGTGAGCGCAGTGACGCTCCGACAAAAATGAGGACAAGCAATAACAAAGCGATATAATAGCGTTCTTTACGCACCGACATCAATTCCGCCTCCTTCTTTTAACCCCAACATCATATCATGAATTATTATTAATATTGAATACTTTTGCTTAAAAAAAAAGAGCAGTCGCCTGCTCTTTTGATTGTTCTATTCTTCTTCGCCTATTTCTTCAGTCAGTGCAGCAACATCATCCACAATTTCTTCCGTCGGGAAGCTCGTATCTCCGGCATCAACACCCGCATACGATTTCTTAATCGTTCCGTCGGCATCAATCAGATAGAAGCTTGTGCTGTGCGTCACCTGGTCACTGCCCTTTGGCGGAGGTGCTACGATTGTTTTAAAATTCTTTTCCGCGAATCCACGAATGAATTCATAATCATAGCCCGTCATAAGATGCCACTCAGTGTCTTCTGGAACATCATAATTTCCAAGGTATTCCGTCAAAACTTCAGGTGAATCATTTTCAGGATCCACCGTGAAACTCAGGACTCCGTAATTGTCGATACCCTGTGCTTCAAGCTCTTGCGTTACATATGTCATATTTGCAGTCATTGGAGGACAGACAGTGACGCAATTTGTAAATACAAAATCGAGCAGCCACACTTTCCCTTCCAAATCCTTTTCAGTAAGTGTTTCCTCATTTTGGTTGGTCACTGAAAATTCCTGTATTTCATTCCCATATTGACTCATGGTTTCCACTTCGGAATCACTGCAGGCGCTTAAAAATAATACAGTAAACAAACCGAATAATATAAACTTTTTCAAAATAACACCCTCCATGTCCAACTAACCTTAATATATCAAATTAAAATTGGACGTGGTGCCGCTTTTTTTATCTTATTGTGAAATTATTATGTCAGCAGCACTCATTTACTGCTCATCGGCCTTAATATACTTCTGTTCCTTCAAGAAGAAAGCCATGACCAGACCGATGAATGCGAGCACCGCCGAAACCATGAACGATACGTTGACCCCTGCAATTTCATCACTGACCGCCGGTGTACCGCCGCCGGATGCACTGAAAGCAAATCCGGTCATCACAGTGACCAGCAGTGCTGTAAATAAAGACCCGCCGATCTGCCTCATCGTATTATTGATTGATGTACCGTGCGGCAGCAGATGATCTTTCAATGCGTTCATAGCAAAAGTCGTCAGCGGCATCATGGACAATCCTGTGCCGACCAGACGGAATGTATAGACGATTGCAATGTATGACCAAGAAGTATTTTCATCCAGCACGGACAGAAGGATCGAAGTCATCAGTATGATTCCCATCGATGTAAATGTCAGAGTCCTAATGCCGTATTTGTCGAACATCACCCCTGCAATCAAGCCGAATGATCCCATCAGCACTGCACCCGGCAGCAGGGACAGTCCGGATTCGAATGCTGTATATCCCAGCATATCCTGCATCAGTACGGGAAGGATATTATTCGCACTCACCATCGAAGTGAATACGATGACGCCAATCAGCGAACTGATCAGGAAGTATTTATTTTTGAACACCCGCAGCTGTAATATCGGAATTTCGAGCCTCAGCTGCCTGCGGACGAAAATTGCCACGATGAGGCCGCCGAGGATGATCGGAATGAGCACTTCAGGCGACGTCCATCCGCTGATGCCGGCGACCGAAAATCCGTACAGCATACCGCCGAAGCCGAGCGTTGATAAAATGATCGAGATGTAATCCACCGGCGGGTCAGTCGTCTCGGTGACATTCCGCATAAATTTAAATGCGAAGAAAATATTCAGTGCGGCAAACGGCGCCACTATGATGAATAAAGTTCGCCACGGCCATATTTCAACTATGTAGCCGGACAGAGAAGGACCGATGGCCGGTGCAAAACCGATTATCAGTCCGAACAGCCCCATCGCACGCCCCCGTTTTTCAGCCGGGAACATCTTGAGCAGAACGACCATGGTGAGCGGCATCATGATACCGGCCGCACCCGCCTGGACAATCCTGCCCGCGAGCAGCAGCGGAAACACCGAAGATACTGCCGCAATGAGCGTACCTACGGTAAACAGTGTCATTGCGAAAATATATAATTTTCTTGTTGTAAATTTATTGATCAGAAATGCAGTAACGGGAATCATGATGCCGTTCACTAAAAAGAAACCCGTCGTCAGCCATTGCGCGGTACTGAACGGAATGTCCAGATCTTTCATGATCGAAGGCACTGCAGTGACAAGCAGCGTCTGGTTCAATATCGTGATGAACGCCCCGATGATCAGATTGGCGACTACAAAATTTCTCTCATTAAAAAACTTTGATTGATTGGTATTCATATTGCCACTACTCTCTTAAATAAGAAATAAGCCATTAAAAATTAAAATCAGCTTTACTAATCTCATCGGTCGATGTGACTTCTAAAATACAGTTTAACCTTTCTTTCAATTCGCTGACATGTGAAATGATGCCGATCGTCTTGCCGTTCGACTGCAGATCGATTAAAGTAGAAATCGCAATTTCAAGTGTTTCTTTGTCCAGTGTACCAAATCCTTCATCGATAAACATCGTATCGAGACTGATGCCGCCCGCTTCCTGCTGGACCGCTTCACTGAGTGCAAGCGCCAGTGACAATGATGCCTGGAACGTTTCACCGCCGGATAAAGAAGAGATATGGCGCGCAGAGTTGTTATAGTAGTCGAACACTTCGATATCAAGCCCCGTTTTTCTGCTGATTCTGGCCCGGCTCCGGACCAGTGCATAACGGTGGTTCGTCATATCGAGCAGTCTTTCATTTGCGATATTCAATATTTTCTCCAAAAAGTACGTCAGTACATAACGCTCGAGTGACACCCTGCTTTCATTGTTGCCGCCGACTTTCTGAACCAGGTCGCTGACCGCTTCAAAATGTTCTTTCTTCTCTTCATATTCCCCGATGTATTCGGACACCCTCGAAAGCACCCTGTCATACTGGCTGATATTGTTATTCAGTACGGCAAGCTCCTTCTGGAATTGTTCGATTTCATCTTCTGCAGATTTTATTTCCTCTTCGTCTTCAACGGTATTATAGTAATCTGTCTGCACCAGTGTTTTTTCAATCTCATCCATCTGTCTTTCCGTTGAACTCTTCTCCTGATGAAATGTGCGGACTTCTTTTTCCTTGGCTTCGATATCCGTCTGCCTCAAAATCTGTCTCAGCTCATTCCGGTCGAGGAAGGGCTCCCGGTGAAGAAATTCATCCAACACTTCACTCAGTGTCACGATGGTCGCCTGATTCTCTTTTATACTGTCAGCACTGTGTTTCAGTGACTGGCTGACGACGGTGATCTCTTTATTCAAATCA
>DEQG01000146.1:9452-19183 GCA_002360325.1 Salinicoccus sp. UBA3372
CATAGTCATCAAATGAAGTCTCCGTATTGAATTCTTCAAGCAGTTCTTTCAGCTGTGCAAGTCTGTCATTATTTTTTTCCTGATCAAATTTATACTGCTGGATCTGAGTGGACTGTTTTGAGATTTTTTTGTCGAGCACATCTTTTCTTTCGAGCGCTTTTTTCACTGATGAAATTTTGTCAGAGACTTTTACAATCTCTTCTCCTGTTTCAGAGAAAGACTTGGAAAGGTCATCATATGAATGACGTTCCATTCCATTTAACAATCTTTCATACAGTTTAGAATCATCTTCCAGAGATTCACCTTCGCTTTCAAGTAATTCCAACTGTTCATTCAGACTGTTGATTTCCTGTTCTTCATCCTCGCTCAAATAAAGAATGCCGTCGGGGATGGTTTCCACAGTACTCTGGCATACAGGACATGCATCGCCGACTGCCAGGCGGCCGAGCAGGTGTTCAATATGCGGCTGATCCTCTTTTGCATATTTACTTTGGACGGATGACTTCAGTTCTTCAAGGGAGGATTCACACTGCTCCCGATTTTCTTTATTCGACTTCAAAAGACTCTCCGTCTCTGCGAGTTTTTTATCGTAGCCCATGAATGTTTTCTCATCATCAAGTTTCACTTTGAAGTCGTTCTGCTGCAGTTCCAGGCTGTGCTTCCTAGCCGTCAGTTCATCCGCTTCATCATTCGTAGCTGTAACGCGTCCAAGCTCCTGTGAGTAAGTACGCTGCTCCGCCTCCAGCTGCTCTGTGAACTCCGAAAGTGTCTTCAGCCTGTCATTCACAGCGGATATTTCTTCCGGCAGTTTTTTGTATTTCTGTGTCAAAAACCGTTCATTTCTCGTTATATATTTTTCTGTATCCAGGATTTCCGGTTCGTTTTTCTTCAGTTCATTCATCTTTTCTGTCAGCCGGTCGTATTCTTTCTGTAAATCCTGGTATCTGATCTTCAGTCCGTTCTCTCTTTTTTCAAGACCGTCGATCGTATCTTTCAGTTCCGCTTCCCGCCTGAGTTCAAAATCGATGGTTTTGACTCTGTTGTAGTCGGAAATCTCATCTTCCATCAACTTGATGTTTCTGGAGTTGGCATTCAATGCTGTCTGATGCTCCTTCAGCTTTTCAAGCTGACCGACTTTATCATTATGCGCGTGTTTTTGCTTCAGTTCTTCCTGCAGCCCGTTGCGTTTTTCCCTGGCCGAAGCGATACTCTTCTCCAGCTCCCCTGCTTCTTTCTTCACATTCATAATTTTCGTTTTCAGAGATTCAATCTGGTGATTGAAACCAGGGTGCTCCTCGTTATCTTCCAGCGTACTCAGCTGCTCGCCGATTTTCGCCTCCAGCTGATGGAGTTCCGTCCTGTCAGTCTTCTCCAGTTCTTTCAGCCTGTTTTCAAAGTCGACAAAACGTTCCGTCTGGAATAAAGTCCGGAGTATCTTCTGCTTATCTTCACTCGTCGAAACGAGCAGTTTCTTGAATTCTCCCTGGGGCAGTATGAGTATCTGCCTGAACTGGTCGGCAGTAAGCTGGATGATATCGATCACTTTGCCGGTCACGCCTGTGACGGAGCTTTCGATGACACTTCCGTCATCTGCGTAAAGTGCAGCTTTGGACGGCACTTTCGACTTCCTGCCCTCTTTGCTGAAACTCAGTTCCCTTTCGACCGTATAGCTGTTCTTCCCGACAATAAACTCCAGGCTGACTTTTGAAATGTTATTGTCGGAGGCAAACTGGCTTCTGACCGAATATTCATCACGGTCGGTCGTCGAAGTCTGGCCGTAAAGACTGAATGTGATGGCGTCGAAGATCATCGTCTTGCCCGACCCGGTTTTTCCGCTGATCAGAAACATCTGACCGTCCGCATGCTTAAAATCGATTGTTTCACCTTTAAATGGCCCGAAGTATTCCATATGCAGTTTAATTGGTCTCATGATTGCTACCTCCAAAATGCTGTTCAAACAATTCCGTTTCAATGGCCGTCGGCGGCCTCTGGCCGATTTCCTCTATGAAGGATGCATATATTTCAAAGTCACCTGTTTCCTTCATATCTATCGTCGTCATATTGAAATCATGATTTTCTGTCGTCACTTTCAGTTCCAAAGTGTTCGGATAGATCATTTTGATTTTCGACATCGGTTCCTTTATGTGTCTTAAATCAGACAGTATGAATTTGAAATATGCTTCCTTATCTTCAAAATCAATTCTTTCATTGATGATGTCATCGTAACTGCCCTCATACTCCACAATATCATGCAGCGGTGTCAGGGGAATGAATTTCACTGCATTATCATCTGTATCTATCCATCTGAAACCTTTCGGCTGCTTCACTTCATTGAATGAATATTTTAGCGGCGATCCGCTGTAGAAGATTTTGTCATGGTTTATGGCGAACGGATGATGCAGATGTCCGAGCAGCACATAATCGAAACTGTCAAATATTTCACTGCTCACCTCTTCGGATAAACCGATTGACAGTGCCCGTTCCGATTCACTCTGTCTGCCGTCCTGGATGAACAGGTGGCCGATCAGTATATTTTTCGCATCTTCATCCAGTTCAATCTGTTCCGCAATATGCTTGTAGACATCATGGTGGGTGCGGAGTTCTTTATTATCGAAATGATGCCTTGCCTCAAGTACATCAATATGCGGGACCATGTAGAAATTATGGCCGCCGATCACCACCGGCTCCAAAATATCGTCAAGAGAAGTATGGATGTACAGATCAGATGCCTTGAACCATTCGGACCCGTAATCAAGGAGTGCCTTCGAATCATGGTTGCCGCTGATCATCAGGACCGGAAGACCCATCTCCTTATTCATCTTATAAAGATAATGGTTCACCATGTTCAGAGCCTCTTTGGAAGGATTGCTGCGGTCGTACAGATCGCCGGCAACCACAATGATATCCGGTTTCAGTTCCTCTATCTGATTCATTAACTGTTCCAGTACAAATCTTTGGTCATCTATTAAATCTCTGCCGTTCAGTTTCTTTCCTATATGCCAGTCGGCAGTATGTAAAATTTTCATATAAACACCTCAAATCAATTATACTAAAAAAACGCCCTGATAAAAATCAGGGCGTCGTATTTTGGAGTTGTCGGATAGTGATGATGAGGTCATCCAGTTTTCTTTCCATACGGTGCAGCAGAAAAAAGGTGATCACTACCGGGAAACCGACATCACTCACGAGCGGTATCCAGTCCACTAGATGATGACTTGTGTATCAGTGCTGACTATTTTTGCGGAATGGACATCGATGGGTTTCCCCTGCATCGGGTCGAGAGCATTCGTATCAATCAATTTTTGTGCAGCTTCCAGTAATTCCGCTTCAGTGAGCGCCTCGTTCGGATTACGGAAATTCATTGTAAATCGTCTGTTCGCATCTGTATTAAATACAACAACCAGTCTTTTATCCATGTGAAATCCTCCTTATATTTATTTATCCGATGACGTATGTTTCCAGTTTTTCAACCAGCGCATATGAATCCAATGTCAATGTTTCAAATACTTCCATCACTTGATTGATCTCGCTGTCAGTCGATGTCACATCGATGTTCGGTACGGAACGGTAACGTAAAATTTCTTTGCCTTCTGCATCTGTCGTCATGTAATAAAACCTTGCACTTGTAGTTTTATGCATCCTCTTCACCTCCTCACACTATATATCGTCATAAATTCGTATATGGACATATTTCTTTTTTTTGAATATAATGGTACATGAGGTGAAGGGTATGACTGATACGTTGTTCATGTGGGGAATTACCCTGTGGATGTTCATAATGGTCGGCGCATTGTTCATAGGCGGATTTTTTATGTTCAGAAAGTTTTTAAGAAGAATGCCCAAAGAAGACGGATACAGCGAACTCGACTGGCAGGATTATTATATAGAAAAAGGATTGCCGCTTTGGGACGATGATACGAAAGCACTGCTGAATGAACTGGTCAGCCCGGTTCCGGAGCTGTTCAGACAGGTGGCGAAAGAAAGAATTGCCGGCAGAATTTCGAAAGTTGCATTGGACGAAGGCGTTGATAAGATAGAACTTGACCAGATCATGAAAGGTTATATTATAGCAACACCGAAGAAAGATCACAGATTCATGAAGAAAAAACTGAATCAGCTGGAGATAGACTATACTCCATACGAGGAACTGTTCCAATATGCAGACAGCGAGAAGGAGAAGTTCTCCATATTCGAACAGACGGAAAAAGTAAAGCAGCTGGGCTAGCCCAGCTGCTTTTTAAATTGCTTAAATTTAATTAACATGGATAGTCTCCATACGACAATCATGACGAATGCCAATAGAAAGAACATGCCTCCGATTTCTCCGGGAGAGATCGACATCGATAATATCGATTTCAAAGAAGTTCTGATAATCAATAATGCCAATAAAATACCGATGAACCACTTTGAAGGCTTGACGTAAAGCTGGCCGTCCTTCTCTTCATATTTTGTCGTAATGACAAGGAGTACCGAGAAAATCAGACCGATGATGAGCGCTTCCAAAATCTCTGTTACAGTCAGCCTGAAATATGGAAAGAAAAACATCAATGCGCCAGTCGACATCATTACAGGAGGTATCAATATCTTTCTGACTGAAAGCGGCCGTTCCGATGCCTTCTGGCGGACGAAGATGACGCCGATTCCCATGAAAACCGCCATGATCGATGCCAGGGTGAATAAAATCATTTCGATATCAATATTCAACATATCATACCTTCTTAAAATCCTTGGAATTCACCAAAGAATGGCTGCAGCCATATAATAATCTGAGTCAGTCCGTCAAAGTAAAGCAGGATTCCCATCAATATCATTACAATCCCGCCGCCTTTCATGATGGCGTTTGAATACTTGAGCATCCAGCGTGTTTTTGAAACAAAGAAACTCAGTACAAAGAACGGCACGCCGAAACCTAAACAATATACGATCATCAGAACAAGCGCGTTGCTCGGTTCTGTCGCACTCATTGCAAAGATTGCGCCGATGATCGGGCCGTTGCAAGGTGTCCATCCCGCGGCAAAAGCCATACCGATCAAAATAGATCCGATAAACCCGGACGGTCTGTTTTTAAATGAAACTTTTCTGTCTTTCATTAAAAAGTCGAACTTCAGTACACCGGTAATGATGAGACCGAAAACGATGATCAGTATCGCACCGATCTGCCTGATCAGGTTACCGTATTCTATGAATACTCCGCCGAAAAAGGAGGTTCCGAATCCAAGCGCTATATATATTAAACTGAATCCTATCAGGAAAAATAATGTATGGAAGATTGCACGGGCATTAAATTTCTGATTTTCAACTTCGTTGTAACTCATCCCGGTTATGTATGATACGAAAGCCGGGAAGACGGGTAGCACACAAGGTGAAATAAAACTGAGTACACCAGCTCCGAATGCCAGTAAAAATGTCACTTCACTGCCCACATAAATACCCCCTATTCAACTGTATTTTATCAAAGAAACAGCGATTCAGGGGGCTTTATTTAGAATAAATTATGACATTTGAATGTACTCATCCATTTTGAAGCAGATACATCTTATGATAGATGCCCTCTGACTCCAGCAATTCTTCGTGAGTGCCTCTTTCGACGATTTCGCCTTTGTTCAGGACGAGAATCAGATCGGCGTCCTGTATGGTCGAAAGTCTGTGGGCGATTGCAAGTGTCGTCCGCCCTTTTCTCATCACATTGAGTGACTTCTGAATTTCCTCTTCCGTTTCCGAATCGATGTTTGCCGTAGCCTCGTCCAGAATCAAAATCTTGGGTTCGACTGCGATGGTTCTGGCAAACGCGATCAGCTGCCTTTCTCCGCTTGAAAAAGTGCTGCCTTTCTCAAGAACTTTATGATGATATTTGCCGGGCAGCTTTTCAATGAAGCTGTCGGCCCTGACGAACTCACCCGCTGCTTTCACCTGCTCGAAAGTCATCGTCGGATGATAGAGTTTAATATTGGACTCGATCGTTCCGTAAAATATGAACGGATCCTGGAGCACAAGACCGATATTTTCCTTCAGTTCGGACTTCGGCATCTTTTTAATGGACTGTCCGTCGATTAAAATTTCACCGTGTTCAAATTCATAAAACCGCATGAACAGATTGATGATGGAACTTTTTCCCGAACCAGTGTGTCCGACGAGGGCGACGGTTTCCCCGGGCATGGCCGTAAAACTGATATTTTTCAGTACATCAACCTTGCCGTCATAGCTGAAAGTGACATTGTTGAAATCAATCCGGCCCCCGGTGATTTTATTTTCCTCGTCCGGATTTTGCGCGGGTTCCAAAGTACCGTCATCTATCAGTCTGAACACGCGGCTCGCAGCGACCAGAGCCTGCTGGAATATGCTGAGGTTCTGACTCACCTGGTTGATTGGTTCAAAGAAACGTTCCATGTACTGGATGAATGCAAAAATCAGCCCGGCTGTAATGGATGCCTCAAAGCTGAGAAGACCGAAATAACCGAGAATGACCGCAATGGCAAGTATCTGTATCATGCTGATGGCCGGTCGGAGTAACAGCCCGTCAAGACGAACCGTTTTCATATTATACTCATAGTGTTCATCGTTGATGTACCTGAACTCTTCCTGAAGACGCTTTTCCTGATTGAAGACCTGGATGATTTTCATCCCTTCAATCGATTCCGACAGCTTCGCATTCAGGTCGGAAAGCAGCTGTCTTGCATGAGAAAAGAATATTGCCGAATATTTGCGGTAGATGAGCATGATCAGAAAGATCAGCGGCATGAATATAAGTGCCATGAACGCGAGTCTCACATCCAGCACGAACATCATGACATAGCTCGATGCCATCATGAAAAAGGCCATTAAAAATGTCGCAAATACGCCGATGAACATTTCAACGATCGCTTCGGTGTCATTCGTCAGACGGGACACTATGCTGCCCCCGGGCACTTTATCAAAATACTTCATGCCGAGTTTCCCTATCTTATTGAAAGCATCGATCCTGAGCTGCTGGATCACTTTGAATGCCAAATACTGAAACAGATAAATATTCATGTAAGTCGTAATTGCTCCTATGATCTGCACGATGAGATATACCGCAACCAGCATGGTGATCTCCCCTTCGGGGAACACTGCCGGTGTGAGATAATCGTCGATAAAGACCATCACGAGGTAAGGAATGATCATTCCCGCCACAGTGGAGAGAATCAGCATGATAAATGCCAGTGCAATAATCCCTTTGAAAGGGAATGTATATGTCAAAAGACGCATAAGCACTTTCAGCTGATCACGGGCGGTCAGGTTAAATGTATCATTCATGTGAGTCATCCCCCTTTACCAAGTCATCCAGTTCATCCGTTAAATTTTGACGGAGCGCCTGCTGGCGGTGTGTTTCATAATACCAGCCGCCCGCTTCCAGCAGCTCCTCGTGAGTGCCGCGTTCAACGACGGTGCCGGCATCCATGACGATGATCAGATCCGCTTTTGAAACTGCACTGATTCTGTGGGCTGTAATGATATTCGTCTTGCCTTTCCTGACCCTGGATATATTCTCTAAAATATTGACTTCAGTCTGTGCATCCACTGCTGACAGTGAATCATCAAGAATCAGTACTTCCGGGTCCATAATCAGCGCCCTTGCAATCGAAATCCTCTGTTTCTGACCGCCGGATAACGACACACCGCGTTCACCGACAACGGTTTCATATCCGTCGGAAAATGCGAGTATATCTTCATGAATGTTGCTCAGTCTGCTCGCTTCATGAATGACTTCATCGTCGAGCACGGGATTGCTGAACGCAATATTTTCCCTGATAGTCGTCGAGAACAGGAAATGATCCTGAGGCACATAGCCGAACTGTGCACGCAGGTTGCTGATGTTATAATCCCTGAGGCTGACGTCACCGTATGTGATATCTTTCGGGTTATTCGTATCGAATTCCCGCAGCAGCAGTCTGATGACTGCGCTCTTGCCCGAACCGGTTCTGCCGACAATGCCGACAGTCTGTCCTTTTATTATATCGAAGTTCACATCACGGAGCGCCACTTCATCATCGCCCGGAAAATTGAATGCGCCGATATTCAGACTGATATCACCATCCGGCGCATCTTCTATCAAATAATCATGGCCGATATCGTTTTCCGTGTTCATAATCTCTTCTATCCGTTCATAAGATGCGCGTCCGCGCTGTACAAGATTGAAGAACATGCCGAGCGCAAGAAGCGGCCAGACCATCATGCCGAGATACGTCGTAAACGTAATCAGCTGTCCCAACGTGATTTCATCCGACAAAACCATCTGTGCACCAAAGATGATCGCGAGAAAGTAACTCGTTCCGATGACGAGCATGATCGTCGGATCGAACAAGGCATCAATCTTTGACACCTTCAAATTCTTTTCTACGACGTCATCGCTCAGCACCTTGAAATCTTTCTGGTCACTTTCTTCATAGCCGAACGTCTTTGTCACTTTGATGCCTGCGATACTTTCCTGCGTCTTATCATTCAGTTCACTGAAAGCAGCCTGTGCTTTTCTGAATCCCCTGTTCAACAGCTGTCCGTAGTAACTGGTCAAAATGACCATGAAAGGCAGCGGAATCATCGTAATTAAAGTCAGCTTCGGACTAATCGTGATCGCCATCGTTATCAATACCGCCCCGCCGGTAATGATCGAATCTGCAATCGTTAAAATACCCGGCCCTGCCGTGTTTTGCACAGCACGGATATCATTTGTCGCATGTGCCATCAGGTCCCCGGTCCGACGTTCCTGATAAAAATACGGACTCATCCGGGAAAACTTGCTGAACATCCTCTTACGCAATATTTTTCCCAGCCGATGACTCGCCCCGAAAATTAAAATCCTCCAGTAATATCTGAATATGTATGTAAAAATCGCCGTAATAAGCAGAACGGCTATAAATATTGTCAAACTGCGCGGTGTCAACGTCCCCTCAGTAATACTGTCTATTACACGTCCGATAATCTGAGGCGGAATCAATTCCATCAATGCAACAAGAATCAGCATTAAAACACCAAATATATAGCTGTTTTTCTCCCTTTTGAAAAACCACCATAATTTTTTAAAGACCTTCATTTCATATCCCCCATCTTAATTACACCAGCATATCTCCCACTAAAATTTTACCATATATTTCGATTTATGAAATACTTATAAAGTTGTAATCATTAAAGAAGCATGCGGGGGATTTCACAGCATTCATGTACTTTATTCCACACTGAAAATGACACTTTATCAAATCTGACACGACCGGTCGGATCAAGTTCAACCCCGCTGACATTATCCGAATTCATACCGAGGGCAAAGTTCGTATTGAACGGATAAGCGGCCGGCACTTCCTCACCGAGAATTTCCTGCGCATCCTGGTAGATATAGTGTCCCACATCTTCAACCGACTTTGAACGACCCGCATCCAGCAGATCGCTCAACTCCCGGTTTTCATAAAATGAACGGTTGCCCGGATCATCTATATTGTCCTGATGGTAAAGGGCATATAAGCCGTATTCCGCGTCAGCCGTCACCGTCGTACAGCCGAGGATGAACATATCATGGTCGCCGTTCGCCAGCGTTTCAAGATACGCGCCCCATTCAAACTGCTCGATTGTCACATTGATGCCGAGCTCTGACAGGCTCTCCTGGATATAAACCGCCGTATCGACAATCTGCGGATCATTGTCCACCCAGATCGTCCTGTCAAAACCGCCCGCTACGTTACGTCTGTTTCTGAAAGCAGTTCACGTGCTCTCTCAATATTGTA
>DEQG01000074.1:0-654 GCA_002360325.1 Salinicoccus sp. UBA3372
GCTTTACATGCGAACAGCTTGAACGCAATGCTGAACCCGTTGAATCACTTCGGGATATGGATCCATTATTAAGCAGCATAATCAACAGATGCCTTGATAAACATCCCGAAAACAGACCGGCAGCAACAGAAATATTTCATATGTGCGAAACATATATTCAAGAAAATAAAAATTAACTTAAAACTCTCATCAGGCGTTGGGAGTTTATTTTTTATAATTTTTTGAACAAATCGTGAACTTTTTGTGGAAATATTATAAATTGTTACTTATACTATACATATAACTTCTTTAAACTCATAAATTAACAGATATTACAGACATAATGAAAAATCGAATGAAACATTTGTAAATAGTAATAACAGAATATTTCATATTCTGGATTATTTATAAAGTAAAGTGTTAAAACTTTAAAATTCAGGAGGACAATTATATGTCGTTAAAAAAATATTTATTGGCAGGCGGACTTTCAACAATGCTGATCCTGGGCTCATGCGGGATCGGCGGTGAGGAAGAGGATACGGACGAAGAAACAACAGAAGAAACGGAAAATAATGAATCAGAGGATAACGGGGATGAGGAAGCAGATACCTCAGACGACGAGGCTGACGATTCCGGAGATGACTCGGGGGACGACAGTGATTCAGAAAACGATTC
>DEQG01000074.1:839-3400 GCA_002360325.1 Salinicoccus sp. UBA3372
GATGATTCATCAGACTCCGGGGATGACGGTGATGATGAAGATTCTTTAGATCTGAGCAGTGACGATGATAATTCCACCATCGGTATCGGTGGCGACACAGAAGATCTGGATGAAGAAGACGTGGATGAGGAAGATTCGGATGAATCTGAAGATGAGGACGCGACAAGTGGTGAAGAACAAACAAAAACTTTCGTTTTGGAAGAAAACGGATCTTATAACGAACTCGTCTACTATTACGTCGGTGATGAAGTAAAAAGACAAACTTCAGTAACTGAAATGGACTACGAGGCAATCGGCGCATCAAATGAAGAAGAGGCTGAAGAACTACTTACTGATGCTTCCAAGGAATATACGGAAACAGATGGTGTAGAACATAATATTGAATACGGTGAAAACGGTTTTGTTGAAACAACGGAAGTCAACTATGATGAGGCAGATCTGAAAGAAGTTTCAGGTCTTGACGGTGCTGAATTTGAAGGTGAAGAATCTGCACAATTCGTCAGTATGGAACAATCAGAAGAACAATTGCTAAATTCAGGTTATGAACTTGTAGAAGGCGAAGCAGAGTCGGACGAGGACGGCGGCTCGGACAGTGAAAGCTCTTCAGGAGAAAGTTCTGAAAGCGGAAGCTCTGAAGGAGAGGGTTCTGCAGAAACTTTCGATTTTACTTCAATTACCGGGGAAACATTGTCAGGTGACGATACAGAAATCACTTCAATGTTCGCAGGAAACTCCGGACTTGCAGATCTTTTGGATAATGCAGAAGAATCTGATGCAGATATCGAAGAAGTTTTGAAACCTACAGAAGATATCACGACATATTTCGCTGAAACTTATATGGTCATACATGCTTTCGGCGCAGGATCTGACACACCTGCTGAATCTGATATCGCCGGATTAACTGCAGAGATCGATGAAAAGGACGGTTTCGAAGTATTTTCACAAGTATACGATAAGGAAGCCGGAGAGCTCATTCCAAACATTTATGCCAGCCCGGATCAATTCGCTGCATTTGATGGCAACGGCTGGATAGATCAGACAGGCACTGCTGAAAGTGAAGAAGTGTTCTATGGAAGTTACACAAACCTGCATGAAGCATTCATGGAAAACAGTGATTTGCTGGATATCTCAGAGGATGATGAATTTTATTTCATATATAATATCGGAGATGAAGAATCATTGCATGAAACTTTCGGAAGTATATTCAATGTTGAATATACAGGTGCAAACACAGATGAAATGGAAAATGCAGTGGTCGGAGTCGTTGATAAAGCAAGTGGCGACCTGATACACATTGCATATATTTCCACCGCTCCAGGCCAGGAAAACCCTGAAGAAAAACTGCATATAGAAATAACTGAACAAATTCGTGACTATGGTGAATTTGATGACGACGGCATAACTGTTCCAGATGTGCCTGAAGCTCCAACTGATGATGAAGAAACAGAAGAATCCGGCAGCGGCTCCGATGAGTCATCCGGCTCTACACAAGACGGTCTGAGTGTCGGTGATTCAGCTGAACTGAACGGTATGACCTTGACTGTGGAAGATGTGAGTTATACTGATGAAAGAAATGAGTTTGCAGAAGTCGATGCAGATGAAGTCATCATGATTGATCTTTCATTTGAGAACAACTCCGGCGACTCCTACTTGATGGGCAGCCGCGATATGGAAATCATGGTGGACGGTGAACCAGCTGAAACTTATCCGGTAGGAGATATCATACTGGATGAGACAGAGGATGGAGAAAGCACATCCGGTTCCCTCGCCTACGCTGTTACCGGAGATCCTTCTGAAATCGAACTGGTATTCTCACCACTCGACGCGGAAGATTCAGCAGTATTCGACATTACTCCAGAATAAAGTTCATGTTAATTATAAAACTCCCTCCAGGTTCATATGACTTGGAGGGAGTTATTTTATGTACAAAAAAAGAGACGGCCGCAGCCGCCTCTTCAAGCTCTATATCTTCCGCAGATTAAACCGGTGTAACGTTAGTCGCCTGTGGACCACGCTGACCTTCTTCTACGTCAAAGTTTACTTTTTGACCTTCTTCTAAAGTCTTGTAGCCATCAACTTGGATAGCTGAGAAGTGTACGAATACATCGTCACCTTGCTCTTGTGTAATAAATCCAAAACCTTTTTCGCCGTTAAACCATTTTACTGTTCCTTCATTCATAGAAAAAACCTCCTAGTGCTTTTGCACTTAAATATTTGTTCGTTGTAAATTAATTGTTTTAAGGGTTTTTCAGATGAATGAAAAAATTAAAATGTGTTAATTTAAACTACTCTTAGTATAATACACTGCTTTCGTTGATAAGTCAAGGTGATTTGGAAATTATTTAAAATAAATGGTTTTGCCATAAAAATTCAAAACATTTATAGACTATGGCACCTATCTCTTTTTCTGGATACGAATGTCAGATGGAGAATCATATGATAGAGTTTGAAAAGAACAGAAATACAGAATAGAATTTTAATGATATTTAATCAGGCTAAAAGAAAAAGCCCAACCAATTATTCCGGTTGAGCTTTTTCATATGGAGACGGCGGGAGTTGAA
>DEQG01000067.1:0-6338 GCA_002360325.1 Salinicoccus sp. UBA3372
TATTCATTATCATCTTTATCTAAATCCCACTCATCCACGGTACCGCCGCCGACAGCGTCAAGAGCAATGTTCAACGCTTCTTCGGATGACATGTAATCCCCGTCAAATTCGATGTTATTCGTATACTCACCGCCAGATTCATTCTCCTGGTCGATATCTGTCACTTCACCTGTCGCTGCATTGATTTCAATATCATATTCAGAACCGTCGTAGTCCAGTTCAATTTCATAATCGTTGTCATCCTTGTCAAATTCCTTATCGGTCACGTCTCCGCCTCCGACTTCGTCTTTCGCGATCTGAACTGCTTTTTCCATACCGATTAAATCAGCATCTGTTTCTGTCGTGTTTTCTGACTGAGCCTTTTTTGTCTCTTCTCCGTCATCATCTTCACGGTCAATTTCTTCCTCTGAGACGCTCAGGTCATCGGCGTTTATTTTCACTTCATATTCATCTTCGCCGTTTTCCATTTCAATCTCATAATAATAAGTGTTGTCGTCCTCATCAAGTTCCACTTCGGTCACAACACCGGCAAAACGTTCGCTTGCCGCATCAACCGCTTCCTGAACTGAATACTTGAACTCATTCGCCTCTTCAGTCTGCACAGTTGCAACACCGTTGTTATCCTCATCCGTCCATTCCAGATTTTCATCCGCACTCACCGTTGAACACGCGCCCAACACTAAAGCCGAAGCCAAGGTACCCGTCATTAAAGTATATTTATTTAATTTCATTTTCTAACTCCTCCTTGATATCTTACTTATATAATAACCAGCCAAAACTAAAGGCCGTTTAAAGTAAAATTAAAGAATGGTTAAAAAATGAAAATTTCATTTTAACCGGAGACCGTTTCTCTGCTTTTCAGCCTGATTGCCACTGTAACGAGTACGAAACAAAGAATTGCGGCCACCAGATTTACAAAGACCACTCCCGGCCAGTGATGGCTGACCCAGAACAGGCCGGCAAGTGTACCGAGCAGAGAGGCGCCGACATAATAGAAAAACAGATAAAGCGAGGAGGCCTGGGCTTTATTCTTCCGTGCATTCCTGCCGACAAGCCCGCTTACTACAGAGTGACTTGCAAAGAATCCGTAAACGAACAGGGATAATCCGAGTATGATCGTCAGAACATTTTGAATGAACAATATCAATATACCTGTTGTCAGTATAGACAATCCGAGATAAAGCACTTTTTCCTGCCCGAGGCGGACTACCAGACTGCCGTTGACAGTCGAGCTCACAGTACCGATCAGTAAGATGAGGAATATCCAGCTGACGATCGACTGGTTGATGTTGAACGGGTCTCCTAAGAGGACGAACGTCACGTAGCTGAACAGTGCGATATTCATTCCCATCAATAAAAACCCGACACCGAAGAGACTGACCAGCACAGGATTTTTCATGTGACCGATAAGTGTTCCGAGCAGTGAACCGGCAGACAGTTTTTGTGCCCTGAAATTTCGTGAAGGATTCAACAGCTTCCAAAATATGATTGTTGCGATGACACTGATCAGGCCGATGCTTAAAAAAGCGATCTGCCAATTGAACACATCCACCATCAGCCCGGAGAAGACACGTCCGAATACCGCACCGAGCGAATTGCCGCTTATGTAAAGCCCCATCATGAGCGGCATACTGCGGGGATGGATTTCCTCATTGATATAAGCCATTGCTATTGAAGGCACACCGGCGAGGACGATTCCCTGCAGCGTTCTTAAAATTAACAGCATTGTGAAACTTTCGCCACTTAACGGTGTGAGGACACAAAGCAGTGACGCTGCAAACATGGATCCCACCATTATTTGTTTTCTCCCGACCACTTCTGAAATCGAGCCGAAAATGAGCATGCTGACTGCTAAAGCAAGCGTCGTTAATGTCAGAGAAAGACTCGAAGTTGCAGGTGTGACGTTGAATGACTCACTGAATTCAGGCATGAGCGGCTGTGCAGTGTACAAAATTGCAAAAGTATTAAAACCGGCGGCAAAAAAAGCGATAGACACCTTATTGAATGCCGGCGTCCCCTTTTCTATAAAATCCATTAGCAGCATCTCCATTAGTATTCTATTAATTATAATGCTACCACTACAGACTTTTATAGTAAATTACAGTCGCCCGACACATGCCCGACATCGATTTTACGCCATGAAGTATTTGTTAAAATCCGATTAAAAAACCAATGATTTTGATTTTTCAAAATATTCTCTTTATGTTTATTTCAGTTTATGAGATAATTGACAGTAAGTTGACAAACGTTTATGAATTATAGCAGGTGATGGGAAAGGAGGAACATGATGATTCGCGTTTCCTGGGGAATGCTGGTTTTCCTGGTCACCATCATTCTTACAGGCTGTAGCAGTGATGATGATTTCAACGGCCGTACGTTCACGATTGTTGACGCTTCAACTCTTATTGAAACAAAAGAACAGGGAGCTGTACAGGAAGATGCCAGAAGAGTTTTATTGTCACTCACATTCGATTCAGGAGAAGTCACCACTAATTCGAATCAGAATTTAACCGGGGAGTATGAAACGATTGAAGACCGGCTGGAAGTTACTTTAAACGATGACAAAGGGGATATCACTTTAATCTTTTCAGACCTGACATCAAGCGTTGAGAAGAACGTCAAATATACTGCCGAAATTTCAGATATAGATTATTCTTTAAGCGGCACAGACGAACTTGCTCAATTGGAATTCATCGTTTCAGACAATACTGAGGGTATGATGGTCTCTTTTGAAGAGAACACCGATTGACAATGGAAAAACGACCTCATCCGAGGTCGTTTTTAACGTGCGGCTTCAAACGCCATACATTTACCTTTCCATCTTCCAATTCAATTTGAACCGGACATTCAGCACAGTGCCCGAATCCACAAATGTAATCGCACTCTGAGTTTTTCCTGCCAGATAATGGCTCAAAATATGCTCGCATCGTCTGATTGTGCTGTTTTCGACCTTTCCGTCCGAGCCGGATCCGCTGCCGAGTTCCAGCGGTTTGAATATGTACGGCGACTCTTCATATTCATAAAGATCCATATTCTCTGAGTTCCATGAACAGTCCAGATAGAAAGTCTGGTGGTCTGCACAAATCAGATCTTCATATAATTGTTCTGAAATCTCAATTTTACGGTATGATTTTATGCCATCCTCTTCATTGCATAAAGTCACAAAAAATTTATCATTCTCTATTTCTATCGATGATGATTTCAAATTTTTTATCTCTGAATAATCATCACCTCTGATGCCTTCGAGCAAAGCTCTGTAAATTGCGATATCAGAATCATTTTCGACTGTTAATACGAAGTTATTAAAGTCATCTAAATGATATTTATAACTTTTATTCATCAAAATTCTGATCCTCCGTAACATTTTATTTCTACCACCATATATTATATATTAATTCACCATAATTTTATACATGTATGTATGTATTTCACGGATTTATCACAATAAAAAACCGCCGCCCGCAGCGGGTGACGGCATTTTATCATGGTGAACAACTATTTGTTCAATATTATCTCATCTATCTCTTTTGGGAATTTGTTGAAGTTGTGTGTTTCCTCTCCGATATATAAAGCATCTTCGATTCTTACACCGCCGAAGCCAGGCTGGTAGATTCCCGGTTCCACCGTTACGACATGACCCATTTTGAGCTCTTCTTTGTTTTCACTGTCGAGGGAAGGCTGTTCGTGCAGGCCATAACCCAGTCCATGGCCGATTCTATGCGTGAAAAACTCACCGTAACCTGAATCATTGATAACATCTCTCGCCTGTTTATCGACGATATTCATTGCTGTGCCGTGAACTGCTGCTTCAATGCCTGCCAGGTTGGCTTCATATACCGCGTTGTAAACATCTCTCTGCTCATCCGTCGGTTCTCCGATGATGAAGGTGCGTGTCATATCTGACACATATCGGGACTCGGAGATGATGCCGAAATCGATCAGCAGATAATCACCATGCTGCACTTCGGTATCTCCCGAAGAACCGTGCGGCAGTGCCGAGTTTTCGCCGGTCAGTACGAGCGGACCGAACGAAACATCCATCGCTCCGTATGACTTCAGCTTTCCGACAAGATAATCTGCGATTTCCTTTTCAGTTTTGCCGATGACGCCCTCCTCTTTTAAATCGAACAGCGCTTTTTCTGTAATGTCCACCGCTTCCTGCAGATGTTCCTTGTCTTCTTCATTTTTAATGCCCCGCAGTGCATTGACCTCGTTATCTACAGTACGGATGCTGTCGGCAGAGTATTCTTCCCGCAGTTTCATATAGCGGTCATATATAAGGTGTCCGCCTTCAATCCCTATGGATTTGTCCTGTCCCTGGCCGATCTGTTCAAATAACAGTCTGAAAGGATCTTCGCCGTCCCTGTGCGCCAGATGATTGACGACTGTTGCCGTATCATTGACGATTTCCTGGTCCAGAGCCGGATACATCATCGTCGTTTCCTCTGACTCGGCATCTATGATCAGCGCGAGCAGCCTTTCATGAGGGTCTATGAAACATCCCGTAAAATAAAAAATATTAATCGGATCTGTGAGTATGACCGTATCAACGTTTACGCTTTTGACCAGTTTCGAAACTCTTTCTTTAAAAATTGACATCAATATTTTCATCCTTTACTTTATCTTTTGATAAGTGTTCCTTATTCATATTTAAAACAATTTCATGTTATCATTGTAGAATAATGTTACTAATGAACGGTGATAATAAATGAAGCGTTTTTATCAAGTACTCAACAATCTGCATTTTAAAATAAATGACAGTTTTAAACTTCCATTTCTGTTCTCATCCGCACTCCTGACCGCCTATATTTTAATCGTCGGTTTCAGCGGCTTTTTGATCGGTTACGACCTTCTCGGGGAAAGCAGCTCTTCTGTGACAGACAACCTGCCCGTATTGTTTTTAAGAATGACACTGATCATTCTGTTTGTTAACTTTAATATTCTGTTCCTGTATTTACTGATCAGGTGGTTCAGACATAAAAGGCTGCCGCTCCGGGTAATCTATTCCTATTATGCTGTTTTCAGCACTTTCTTGTTCCTGATATCCATCATACTGTTTATCAGTATTTTATTATCGTACTATGTTTTTGGCATACAGATCGATTACCTGGTGCTGTTCTTCGGACTGACAGTGCTGGTCATCCTCACTGCTGCCAATCTTTATCCGGCATACTTTCTCGTCCTTGCCTTAAAAGATGAGCCGGTGGATATTTTCTGGGCAATCATCCTGTGCATTCTCGGCATCCACACCTTCAGCTTCATTCTGTTCACCATCTGGAACAGAATCCATATCGTCCAGCTGTGGCTGTAAATACCATTGAAAGATCCTAACTTGTTTTTTGATCCAGATACTCATCAAACCATGATGTCAGATGTTCAAGCCTTTCCACTCGCAAATTCGGTTTTCCCGTCCTGGATAAATTATGATCTGCAGCAGGAAATCTGACAAACCGGGTTTCCTTTTTTCTGTACTTCAGCGCTATGAACAGCTGTTCCGCCTGTTCAACCGGACAGCGGTAATCGTGTTCACTGTGGAGAATCAGCAGCGGTGTGTCCATCCTGTCCACATATTTGATCGGAGAATGATGCCACATCGTATCTATATCATTAAAGTCTGCCTTGATCTGCCAGTCGCTGAAATAATAGCCGATGTCGGAAACTCCTCTGAAGCTCACCCAGTTGGAAATGCTCCGCTGTGTGACAGCAGCTTTGAACCTGTCCGTGTGACCGATGATCCAGTTGGTCATAAATCCTCCGTATGAACCGCCTGTAACACCCAGATTATCCCTATCGATCCAATCATACTTGGCAGTGATATGATCGACACCCGCCATAATATCCTTGTAGTCACCATCACCGTAGTCGCCTCTCACGGCATCGACAAAATCCTGTGAATAGCTGTGCGATCCTCTCGGGTTCACATAAAGAACAGCATATCCCTGCGCTGCGAGCACCTGCATTTCATGAAAGTAGGTATTCGCATAAAATGCATGTGGTCCGCCGTGGATATTCGTAATCATCGGATACCGGGCACCTTCTTCATAGCCGGCAGGCTTCATGAACCATCCATGTACAGCTGTATCATCGAAGCTCTCATACTCGACCTCTTCGGGCACTGCAAGATCTGTCCCCTGAACATAATCCGAATTGATTTCCGTCACCCGCTTCAGCTCCCGGCTTCTAAGGTCGAATTGATAGAGCTCACCCGGATCATCAGGCTTTGAAATCGTCAAATATGCATAATCCTCTCCTGCATCCATTCCGTATATATGATGTGCATCCTGCAGCAGCGGTCCCGTTTCCCCGTGCACATTTCCTGTATACAGATTGACACTGCC
>DEQG01000067.1:6415-12026 GCA_002360325.1 Salinicoccus sp. UBA3372
TGCTGGGTGTCTGCTGCAACATAGTCCCCGACAGGTTTATCCAATCCTTCCGTCAATGGTACGGATGTCCGGTCTTCTAAATCGTGAAGTATGAGCTCAGCATGTGTGGCATTCTCGAACTCACGGCCAAGATGGGTCATCAGCATATATTTGCCGTCCGGGCTGACATCCGTTTTTATGACATATCCTTCACCTTTGACGATCTCCTCACTGTTTCCATTTCCTTTTTTGATGAACAGCCTCTGTGAAAAGTTAAAGTCCCTGTCTTCACTCTCATCGGATGAAAAGATAACCGTATCCCCGCCTGCCCCTGCATGCAGAGTGTAGTTCTCCTCTCCTGAAAAGAGTGTGGTCACATCTTTCGTTTCCAGATCCACAGACTTGACCGACTGGTATTTCTCTTTAAGCAGCCCGACACTGTCCGCTTTATATTTCATGCGGTCAATAATGACCGGTTCAGGAAATTTCTCCTTATCTTCCTGTTCCCCCGGTCCGTCCTTTTCGTCTTCCGTCAACGGCTCGCCGGATACATGGTAGTATATCTTTCCACCGTCCTTTGAGAACAACGCACTGTTAACGCCATCCTTCTCACGGGTCAGCTGCTCCCTTTCCCCGCCGTCCAGGCTGATGAGAAAAATCTGCGGTTTATCATGCTCACCTTTTGCAATAAATAAAGACCGTCCGCCCGTCGGAGAATGCACCACATTCGAAATACGTTCTTTCTTATAACTGAGCTGCCTGTTCTCCTTTCCGTCGAACATAAACAGGTTCGTCACATAGTCATTGGATTTCTCATCCAGATAAGTCACTGAATATGTAACGCCCACGCCGCCTGGAATCACTGCAGGCGTTGAAACGGACTTTATTTTAAATATGTCTTTGATTTCAACTTTTGACACAAAAATCCCCCTTATCATGTTTTCTTCATTTTAACATTAATAAGGGAGATATTTGAGCGATAAGCCAGTCATCCGTTCAGGCACTGTGAAATCTTCTCCATCCCTTCTGTAATTCGCGGACCGGGCCTTGTGATGATGTCAGGGTCCACTGCACACTGTCTGTCTTCGGATTTTATTGTCATATTTTCAATTCCCGGGAATTCTGCCACTTCCTTATTCAGTCCGTCCGTATCCACACCGCTGACTGATATTATATAGTCGGGATTCCTCTCTATCAGACTTTCCATACTGACACTTGTAAAACCGGTCAGATCGCCGAATGCGTTATCGACATTCACTTTATCCAGTACATCATTTAAAAAAGTATCAGCCCCGGTAGTATAGATTTCAGGGCTTCTGCCGATCTGTATGACTGCATCGTGGGATTCTCCGTCAACCGGGCTGTCCTGCTTTCCGGCGATTTCTTCTATATCCTCGTTTAAGACTGCTGCGGCTTCATCCGCCTGATCAGTCTCTCCGATGAATTGCCCGATTTCCATAATGGTTCCGGGTATTCCTTCGACCGTTTCCACTTCTTCCACATAGAGCACTTGTGCACCCGTCTCTTCTGCAATCTGTTCCAGAACACTTTCATGCATTGCACGGGAGGATTCATGGGAAAGTATATGCGTCGGCTCCAATGCCAGCAGCTGTTCGATATCAAATTCAAATGCATCAAGCTTCTCTACATCCGGATCTTCGGCAAGTGCCTCAGGATATGTATCCACGGTGGTCAGACCGACGATATCATCATTCATATCCATGGCATGCAGTATTTCCGTATTGCTCGGAACCAGCGACACTATCCGTTTTTCATCAGAAAAAGACTCCGAGCTGTTTAGCTCAGAGCCTGCGTCGCTGCTTAAATCTGAATCAGAGGATGTCGGCTCCTGCTGTTCCGAAAAATCATTTTGTTGCTGTTGTTGTTGCTGCATCATCATCATACCGCAGCCGGACAGGTTCATGATCAGAAAAATCATGACCAGCGGCTTCAAAACTTTCTTCACATTAACACTCCTAAGTGATTACATTTTTTCCGGTGCTGAAACACCGACTAGCTTAAGTGCGTTTTGTAATGTTTGTCTGACTGCCTCAATCATTAATAAATATGCTTTTGTTTTATCTTCGTCATCGCTGAGTACTTTTTCAGCATTGTAGAACTTATGGAAAGCACTCGCAAGTTCCTGGATATAAGTCGCAATTCTGTGTGTCGCACGGTGTTGCGCAGAACCTTTGACGATATTCGGGAATGCAGCCATCTTCTTGATCAGATCCAGTGCCTGTTCATTCATGATGCCCGAGACATCTGCATTTTCATCGACTTCATGTCCCGATTCTTTCGCCTGTCTCAAAATACTGCAGATTCTTGCATGTGCGTACTGCGCATAGTATACAGGGTTATCACTCGATTCCGATTTTGCCAGGTCCATATCAAAATCAAGATGGGAATCCGAACTTCTCATCGTCAGGAAATAACGGCAGGCATCGACACCGATTGTATCGATCAGTTCACGGAGCGTCACCGCTTTGCCTGTACGTTTGCTCATCTTGACCTCTTCACCATTTTCAATCAGACGGACCATCTGCATAATTTTAATTTCAAGCATCTCCGGATCTTTGCCGAGTGCACCGAGAGAACCTTTCAGACGCTGGATGTAGCCATGGTGGTCAGCGCCAAAAATGTTGATCAGCTTATCGAAGTCTCTCTCCACCTTATCATAATGATAGGCGATGTCCGGCATCAGGTAAGTGTATGTGCCGTCACTTTTACGCAGCACGCGGTCTTTGTCATCACCGAAGTCGGTTGTACGGAGCCACAGGGCGCCGTCCGCTTCAAATGTGTAGCCGTTCTCTGTCATAACATCAAGTGCCGCATTCACTTCTTTAGTTTCATAAAGTGATGTTTCACTGAACCAGTTGTCGAAGTTGACATTGAAATCATCAAGGTCTTTCTTCAGCTTCTCCATCTCATAGTCCACACCAAGTTTTCTGAACATCACGATACGGTCCTCTTTTGTCGTGTCGATGAGCTCCGGAGACTCTTTGGCAATCTTTTGGCCGATATTCTGAATGTCTTTACCCATATAGCCATCTTCCGGCATTACCATTTCCTGCCCCCGGGCTTCCAGGTAGCGGGCATCAATGGACAAAGCCAGATTATCGATCTGATTTCCCGCATCATTGATGTAGTATTCACGTTCCACATCATGTCCCGCAAAATCCATTATGTTGGCAAGAGTGTCTCCGACACTCGCATTTCTTGCATGTCCGATATGCAGATCTCCGGTCGGGTTCGCACTGACAAATTCTATGAGTACCTTTTCCTTCACTTCCGGTGTCGAGCGGCCGAAGTTTTCACCCTGCTCCATCACCTGCGGAATAACCTGTGTCACTGATGATTCATCCATGAAGAAGTTTATAAATCCAGGGCCTGCAATCTCGACAGATTTAATGCTGGCTGCTGATTCGTCCAGATGTTCGATGATCGATGCCGCTATGTCCCTCGGATTTTTCTTCGCCTGCCTAGTCAATGTCATTGCAATATTCGAAGAAAAATCTCCGTTCGCTTTATCTTTAGGTGTTTCAATTTTAATGTCGGGCATCTCAGATACTATCCCGGACTTTTTCACTGCCTTTTCCAGCTCTTCTGACAATCCAGCTTTTAAATTCATCATTGACCCTCGCTCTCTAATTTATATTGGTATCTGCCTAATAATTGACCTTGTTCAAACAATTCATAGTCAATAGAAATCTCATTCTCCAAAGCTATAATTTCGTGGGTGTATATTGTGAAATGATGCCTTCCGGCAGGTGATTCATAAAATGTATCCGTTTCTCTGCCTTCGGCAAAATGGAAATTCATGTTCACTACGCCACTTCTTTTAATTTTGATAAAATCATCATTGATTCTTAATGTTACATCCAGTTCATGCGCGTCCATCTGCTCCCTGTATTTCAAATAACGGTCCCGCTTAAAAATCTCCGTCACTCCGACCTCCTGGGAGAAGGACTGCTTTTCATCGTTCATATTAAATTTTTGAGTGAGTAAAAACCTCAATTTTTCATCCTTCATACAATCACCTGCAAGTAAGGTAAATTATAACATATTCACAGTTACAAAGAGATTATAAATGCAAAAAAGACAGGGAGTTACCCTGTCTGAGTGTCCTAGTTATATTTTATATAACTATATAGTATTTTATAGTCGTTTGACGAAATCTGCAAGCATCATTTATAAAAGTCTTATTTTAGACAAATTCGAACTGTGATTTTAATCGTCTTTCATGACTTCTTTCAGTTTCTCCGAATTCTCCCACATCTCAGGGTTATGATTCATTAAAAATTTCTTCAATGAACTCCTGCTCTTCTGATCCATTTCGTCTATGATGATGTGTCCTTTCATGGAACGGTCCATCTGATTGACGTGTTCATGCATCATCTTATAGCCGCGTTTTTTCGTCTTATTGATCATCTCGTAACATGAAGTGACACCTTCATAGACCGGGCCGCCCTTAGTTCTTTCAACTGTCACCCAGACGAGCCAGAACTCTCTTTGGCCTTCCCCTTTCGGTTCCTCGATATCATTGACCCATTTTACACGTCTTTCCACATCAGCGCGTCCATGCAGTCCGCCGATATCGATGAAAGTTTCCTGTGTATCAATATCGATATAGACAGGCGCGACGTTTTCCACACTGATTGCCCCGAAGTTCTGGCCTTTGTGGCCGGTCAATGGGTCGTCCTTAATAATATTAAACTGAAAACCCGGTTTCTTTTTGCTGGAATCATTCGACATTTTATCCTGCTCCTATGCTAATTGATTCAAAATATTTATTATTTCACCTTTAATTTCAAGGTCTTTAATCGCTAATATCTTCTCTTTTGGATAATATAACTTCGACTCCATACGGTGGACACCTGTAATGGAATGGATGATTGCAGACTGGCTGCTGATTTCACGCAGTTCGCCGTTACTTTTTTGAAGGTGGATCGGTTTACGATTATTATTTGTCCCCGGACGGTCATAATCATACGGCAGATCAGAGAAAGAATCGCTGAAAAAGTAGTATTCAGGGTCAATGCCCGCTTTTTTAAACAAATCTTCCAGTTCACTTTTAGTTATATAGGAACCGTCAAACGGCAAATACTTAAACAGTTCGCGGTTAACAAAACGGTTGGCAAGATCCGACAGGATTTCATCATCTTCATGAATCCATTCCTGAAGATAGAAATTGACAACCATTTCATCCAGCCGCAGGTAATCATGGACTGTGACATCCTCTTCGAAGAAGGGGATGAAATACTTTGGTGCCTGTTTAAATGTGTGGCCGTTTTCATGCAGATACTTAGCCCGCCTCAAAGCGAGGTTCAACAGTACTTCCCCGCCTCTTGATACCGGGTGGAAATAGACCTGCCAGTACATCTGATAACGGCTCATCAAGTAATCTTCTACGGCATGCATGCCGCTTTCTTTTATGATGACTTCTTCTTTCGTCGGCCGCATGACACGCAGTATCCGTTCCATATCGAATTGACCGTAGCTGACACCTGTATAGTAGGAGTCACGCTGAAGATAATCCATACGGTCTGCATCTATCTGGCTGGATATCATACTGATGACCAGCTTATTCTCATGTGTCTGATCGATTACCTGTGCCACCTGCAGAGGGAAA
>DEQG01000022.1:0-3620 GCA_002360325.1 Salinicoccus sp. UBA3372
AGCTTCGTGCTGCGGCTCGATGTACCTGCTGCAAAGTCCTGCATCTCTACCAAAGCGACTTTCATACCCCGTTTTGCTGCATCCAGTGCAACACCTGCACCGGTTATCCCACCACCAATCACCACGACATCATAATCGACTTTTTCCATATGTTCAAGTTGATCTTTTCTGGTTAACATATTTAACATGTTGCAAATCCTCCTAAATGATTGGTATTCCTATATAAATAAACTTATTCTTCTTCTGTAATCCTCTTCGGCTTGAAAGCCTGCGTCGCACTGACCGCCGCCTGCCAGCCTTCATATAATTCATCTATTCTTTCCTGGTCCATTTCCGGTTCAAATACGGAATCCGTATCCGTCACCTGTTCAATTTCATCGACAGAAGACCAGAACCCTG
Source organism: Salinicoccus sp. UBA3372 (assembly GCA_002360325.1). Classification (GTDB taxonomy): domain Bacteria; phylum Bacillota; class Bacilli; order Staphylococcales; family Salinicoccaceae; genus Lacicoccus; species Lacicoccus merdavium. Next base: position 400 of record DEQG01000022.1, read on the forward strand.
ATGCAAGTCCTGCAAGATACGCTGAGCCGAGTGCAGTCGTCTCAAGTACTTCCGGACGCTCGACACGCGTTCTTAAAAGGTCCGACTGGAACTGCATCAGGAAATCATTTTCTGCAGCGCCGCCGTCCACTCTTAGCATATCAAGGTTTGTGTCCGCATCCTTCTGCATCGCATCCAGAACATCTTTCGTCTGATAGGCGAGTGATTCGAGCGTTGCACGCACAAAGTGTTCCTTCTCAGTACCGCGTGACAGTCCGAAGACCGCACCGCGCGCTTCCGAATCCCAGTAAGGTGCGCCGAGACCGGTAAACGCAGGAACGACGTACACCCCCTGCGTATCATCCACACGTCCTGCATATTCTTCCGTCTGAGAGGAGTCGCTGAACATTCTGAGACCGTCCCTCAGCCACTGGATTGCACTGCCGGCAACGAAAATCGAACCTTCAAGCGCGTAGTGCACTTTTCCGTCCAGTCCATAGGCAATCGTTGTAAGCAGTCCGTTTTCACTCTTCATAGCTTCTGTACCCGTGTTCATCAATAGGAAACAACCGGTACCGTAAGTGTTTTTCGTATCGCCTTTATCAAGGCACAGCTGGCCGAATAGCGCAGCCTGCTGGTCACCGGCAATACCTGCAATCGGTACATTGATGCCGAAGAAGTGTGCTTTCGTCGTTTCACCGTATACTTCACTTGATGACTTGACTTCCGGCAGCATGGATTCAGGCACTGTCAGATGTTCAAGCAGTTCGGAATCCCACTTCAGATCGTGGATGTTGTACATTAAAGTACGGCTCGCGTTCGTATAGTCCGTTACATGGACGTTACCTTCGGTGAAGCGCCAGATCAGCCATGTATCTATTGTACCGAATAAAAGATCGCCGTTCTCAGCTTTTTCACGTGCACCTTCCACATTATCAAGAATCCATTTCACTTTCGTTCCTGAGAAATAAGGGTCGAGCAGCAGACCTGTACGCTCCTTGAATTTCGGCTCAAGATCCTGGCTCTTCAGTTCTTCACAGATTTCCGCCGTCTGGCGTGACTGCCAGACAATCGCGTTATAAACCGGTCTGCCGGTGTTCTTATCCCATACGACCGCCGTTTCCCTCTGGTTCGTAATGCCGATCGCTTCCACCTGTGAAGCCTTGATATTATTTTCAGACAATACTCCGGCCACGCAAGCGAGCACCGAGCTCCAGATTTCATTCGCATTGTGTTCGACCCAGCCGGACTGAGGAAAGTACTGTTTGAATTCCTTCTGGCTCGTCGCTACGATTTCTGAGTTTTTATTGAAAAGAATCGCTCTTGAACTTGTTGTACCCTGGTCAATTGACATAATATATTTTTCCATTTAAAAAATCCCCCTTGGATTACATTAATTTTGATGTTTCTTCTTTTAAAATCGTCTTGTTTAAGAATACCCCGAAAACGAGTACGGCAATCACGAACACTATACCTGCAACCAAGTACACATCAGGTGCTCCCAGGAACACGGTATTGTAAACAGCCGCACCGAGTGCACCGCCTGAAAGCGGTCCTAAAATAGGTACAGGTGCATATTTCCAGTTTGAATCGCCTTTGCCCGGAATCGGCATTAAAAAGTGTGCAAGCCTCGGCCCCAAATCACGTGCCGGGTTGATGGCATATCCGGTCGTACCGCCGAGTGACAGACCGATTGCTGTAATTAAGAAACCGACGATCAACGGATTCAGACCTTCTGTAAATTCATTGGCACCGATAAATAAAAGACCCATTACAAGGATGAAAGTACCAATCATCTCACTCGTGAAGTTTGCGACATAGTTCGGATAAACCGCGTTTGTTGCATAAACACCGAGCTTCGTACCCGGATCCTCTTCCGCTTTAAAATGCGGCATGAAATGCAGCCATACGAGCAGTGCACCGACCATGGCACCTAAAACCTGTGCAATGATGTAAGGAACAACATCCACCCATGGAAATACTCCGGCAAATGCAAAGCCGAGTGTTACTGCGGGATTGATGTGGGCGTCCGAAAACTGGCCGACGGCGTAAACACCGAACGTTACGGCAAAGCCCCAGCCGAATGCAATGACGACCCAGCCGGCCCCGTTTGCAAGTGTCCCTTTCAAATTGACGTTTGCGACAACGCCGGTACCGAACAATATGAGTATTGCGGTACCTACAAATTCTGCAATGTAAGCATTCATAACTTATTTCCCCCTTTGGATTTGTTAATAGGAATTAAAAAAGTCCACACTTATAGTAGGATACTATAAATGCGGACTCTGAATCTCCATCGCTATTAACTTGATTTAAAATATACCCTCTTGTTTTTGAAATGTCAAATTTAAACTTAATCAAACCATAAATTGATTTTTGAAGTGGTGACGAATTTCGCCCCCGCCTGAATTGCCTGATCGACTTCCTGTTTCGTTTCAATCAGACCGCCGGCAATCACATCCACATGCTGTGTATGTGTATAAAAGTGGATCATCTTCGGCACGATGCCCGGCAGAATTTCTATATAGTCTGGATTCGTCTGATTAATCATATCGATACTTTTCTCTACAGATGAAGAATCGATCAGAAAAACACGCAGAATCGTCCGAAGTTTCATCGATTTCGCCTTGTTGATCAGTTTCCCGCGGGTCGTGACGATGCCGTAAGGCTTGAACTTCTGCTGAATATACTCAAGCGCTTCATTATTAATCGCAAGCCCCCTGATCAGGTCCAGATGAATATACACCTGGAAACCATGTTCATGCATCACTTTCATATGACTCGCAAGATTGCCGATATGAATATCCAGCAGAACCACTTTTTTATAAGGGCTGCCGATCAGTTTTTCAAAATCTTTCATGGAACGTATTGCAGGTAAAATGTTTGTCATGTTTAACCTCGATTATTTTCAATTGATAAATAAAAACCCCCAGCCGCTGAAAGTCAGCGTGTGGGGGAAATGTCAGCTGCTCTATTCGGCAGTCTCGTTTGGATTCTTCATCATGAAGTCCAGTATTAAAATAGTCACAACAATCAATACCGCAAGCACTATACCGCTCATAAAACTGTACGGTCCGCCACCGGCCAGACTGTTTAATATAAAGTTGACCATTTGAGAAAGAACGAGCGCCCAAAAGATAGTAACGATATATTTCATGGAAGCGACAACTCCTAAACATAATTTAGCTACTTTATATAATAATACAAAATGGCAGAAAAGTATAGGTACTTATACACGAAAA
>DEQG01000022.1:3703-9394 GCA_002360325.1 Salinicoccus sp. UBA3372
CGGCGCCGATTCATTGCAAATATGTTATTGAAAATAAATATTCAATGGTGTATATTTAAATCCGTTAACCCGTATTGTGCCAAAACATTGAAGTTGCTATTGAAAATTCAGGATTGAATAATTACAATGTGAGATAGAAGCGATATTATTTAAAAAATCTCGCAATTACAAAATCACAAAGATAAAGCGAGATTGTGAAAAATAAAAAGTGTACAAATAATGATTTAAAACAATTTTAATAACGGTACATAATTATTAGAATATTACGTCTTTTTAAAACGGATCAGGGGACTAAATAATAATTGAAGGAGAGATGGGTGATGGTTAATGAGTAAACATCTTTTAGAGGTCAATAACTTAACAACTTCATTCAAAATAGATGGTGAATATTATCCAGCTGTTGATGATGTAAATATGCGTATACACGAAAATGAAGTGCTTGCTCTGGTCGGGGAATCCGGTTCGGGTAAAAGTGCAACGGCATTTTCACTGATGGGGCTGCACAGCCATGCAAGGGTAAGAGGAGAAGTTTTATTCCAGGGACAGGACCTGCTTAAAAATAATGAACGCAAGATGAATAAGATCCGGGGCGGAAACATCGCGATGATCTTCCAGGATCCGATGACGGCGCTGAACCCGCTGATGAAGATCAAGCACCAAATCTTGGAAACGCTGACAATACATAATACGAAAAGGAAAAGCGAGCGGGAAGCTTACACGATAGAGTTGCTGGACAAAGTGGGGATACCGCGTCCGGAACGTGTCGCGAATTCTTACCCGCATGAACTGTCCGGAGGGATGAGGCAGCGTGTGGTCATTGCGATTGCAATCGCAAACCGTCCGAAGCTGCTGATTGCCGACGAACCGACGACGGCACTGGACGTGACGATCCAGGCACAGATACTGGACCTCATCCGTGAGCTCCAGGACGATCTCGGTTCCGGGGTTTTATTGATTACACATGACCTTGGTGTCGTGGCAGAGATGGCCGACAGGGTTGCAGTAATGTATGCAGGACAGATTGTCGAAGTGGCGCCTGTCAAGGAACTGTTTACGAATCCTCAGCATCCATACACGCGTTCGCTGTTGAATTCACTCCCGTCGGAAGAGCTGCTCGGCGGAAAACTGCATGTGATTCAGGGCGTCGTGCCCGCACTCAACAAGATGGACCGGGACGGCTGCCGGTTTGCACCCAGAATTCCATGGATCAAATCCGAGGAGCATGAACATAAGCCGGAGCTCCGGGAAATTGCACCGGAACACCTGGTGAGATGTACATGCTATAAAAACTTCTATCTGGATACTTCAATGGATCACAGGGAGATGGAAAGATATGTCGAAGCCGGACAGATGGATGGAAAGAAGGGGGCGTCGATGAGCAATGAGTAATGACTTTTTGGAAATCAAGGATTTGAAAATTCATTTTCCGATCAAGGGGGGCTTCTTTAACACGGTGAAGGACCATGTCAAGGCGGTTGACGGAGTGAGTATTTCAATTCCGAGAGGGACGACATACGGACTTGTAGGGGAGTCCGGTTCCGGCAAGACTACGACCGGAAAAGCGGTGATGGGCCTGAATGACATCACTGAGGGAGAGATTTTTTTCCAGGGGGAAAAATTAAGTGGCAAAGGGAAGAAACTGGGCGTGAACCGGGATATCCAGATGATATTCCAGGACCCGTATTCTTCATTGAACGTACGTAAACGAGTATTTGACATCGTTGCGGAGCCTTTGAAAAACTATGAGAAATTTTCAAAGAACGAACTGATAGAAGAAGTGCTCAAATTACTTGAAAGAGTCGGACTGCCGCCGGGTTCATTATATAAGTTCCCGCACGAATTCTCGGGCGGTCAGCGCCAGCGTATAGGGGTCGCCCGCGCCATCGCACTGAATCCGAAGCTGATCATCGCCGATGAGCCGGTATCCGCACTTGATGTATCCGTACAGGCACAGGTGCTGAACTTCATGCAGGAAATCCAGCAGGACATGGATCTGACCATGCTGTTCATCGCCCACGACCTCGGAGTTGTACGTCATATGTGCCAGCACATCGGCATCATGTACCACGGCCGTCTGGTCGAGGAAGGCACCGCTGAAGAAATATTCAACAATCCGCAGCATATATATACGAAGCGGCTGATTGCGGCGATACCGGATACAAATGTAGATAAAGTGGAAAGTAATCTGAAGCTGCGTCAGCAGATCAAAGAAGAGTACGACCAGCATTTTACAGAGTACTTGGACGACGAAGGACGGGCTTTCCCGCTCCAGTCAATTTCCGATACGCATAAAGTTGCGTTACCGGTGAAAGGTTGATGATCTATGATTAAATTTACTCTAAGAAGGTTGCTTATTACTTTTCCGCAGCTTGTGCTGCTCAGTGTGCTTGTATTTTTCATGGGGTCACTGATGCCGGGGGATGCACTATCAGGCATGATTGATCCATCAATACCTGCCGAGGCGATTGAAGCACGACGCGAAGCTTTAGGACTTAACAATCCATGGTACATACAGTACAGAGACTGGATCGTTGCCATGTTCCAGGGAGATTTTGGACAGTCGATATTCCATCAGAGACCGGTAATGGATGTTATCGGGGACAGGCTGATGAACACGATCTGGCTGTCTTTATTCTCGGTCATCCTGATCTATGTCATCGGTATTCCTTTAGGTCTGATTTCAGGCCGTTATAAAGATTCAATGCTCGATTCAGTGATTACAGGCTATACTTACTTAGGCTTTGCGACGCCGACATTCGTCTTCGGTCTGGTGCTATTATGGATTTTCGGCTATCATTTCGGCACTTTCCCGACAAACGGGAGTGTGGGCGCCGGACTTGAGGCGGGCTCGGTCCAATATATTTTAAGTAAATTAAACCACCTGATACTGCCGAGTTTCTCAATTGCCCTGATCGGGCTGGTCGGCACCGTGCAGTATCTCAGGAGTGGCGTCATCGAAGCACAGCAGAAAGACTATGTCATGCTTGCACGTGCCAAAGGGGTCAAACAAGTATCATTATATATCAAACATATATTCAGAAATGCGATCATACCGATTGCCGCATTCTTCGGATATGAACTGGTGGGGCTTCTCGGAGGTTCCATATTCATCGAATGGGTATATGCATATCCGGGAATGGGCGCACTGTTCCTTGAGTCCATTCAGACGAGAGACTTCAGTGTCGCCAATATATTGATATTATTCTATGGATTTCTGACTATCGTCGGTGCGCTGTTATCTGACATTATTCTGAGTATCGTGGATCCAAGGATTCGAATCAAGTAGGGGAGGGATGTAAAATGAGTCAAAAAGATAAAGATTTAAATAATGTAACAAATGAAGAGACGACTGATGCATCTCGAGAAGAAATCGAACGCCGCAACCGCACGGCAAGTGACGAACAGAGCACTTCCCGCGATTCGGACGGGCGTGATCCTTACGGAAACCGAGGAGATGACAGGCTTTACGGTTCAGCTGAAATGTCGACACACATGAAATCGGATATGCCGCCGGGTGCAGGTGATCACGGGGGGCTGGATTATAAAAATCTGCCTAAGAGTACACCAGGCTGGAAAGTGCTGGTCCAGGAACTGATAGCGGATAAGCTGGCTTTATTTTCACTGATAGTATTCATATCGATTACAGCTTACGTATTCGGCCTGACGATGTTCCTGGATCAGGCGCAGATAGTATTCGTTGATCTGTTTGCAATCAACCAGCCGCCGGGTGATGAATTCCGCCTGGGTACGGACTACGGCGGACGTGATATATTCGGCCAGCTGATCATCGGCACACGGAACTCACTTGCAATCGGTTTCCTTGTTACACTGATGAGTGTCGGTTTCGGAATCGTTTACGGACTGGTCTCGGGCTACTTCGGCGGACAGGTCGATAACGCATTAATGCGTGTCGTCGACTTCTTCCTGGTACTGCCTTTCCTGATGATTGTCATCGTCTTTGTTACGATCGTGCCATCTTATGATATTTGGACATTCAGTGCAATCATGGCAGCATTCCTGTGGATGGGTACGGCAAGATTGATACGTTCACTCGCATTACAGGAAAAAGAGCTTGATTACGTCAATGCATCCAAAACATTGGGAACATCGCACCTGAAAATCATATTTTCACAATTGATGCCGAACCTTGTCGGAATCATCATTGTAAACGGAACGCTGTCACTCGCTGCCAACATAGGCATAGAGTCGGGGCTGTCGTTCCTCGGCTTCGGTTTCCCTGAGGACTATCCGTCCCTTGGAACATTGCTTGCCTATGCAACGCAGACACAGACCCTTCAGAACAGATGGTGGATCTGGCTGCCTGCAGCACTGATGATTCTGATATTGATGTTATGTGTCCGTAACATTGGTGAAGCGCTTCGACGTGCAGGTGACGCAAGACAGAGACAGGCTTAATATGATGGCAGGAACAGCGGCTGGAAAGCCGCTGTTTTTATGTGAGAAAAAGATTTTATAGCAAGAGGCAAGTATTGTTGAATTTTTACAATATTTTTGTTAAAAAACGTGAAAGCGCTTTACATACAAAATATAACAATTTATAATGGAAGGACAAACTGCATTCACTAAATGTTCAAGAAGACTGAAAATATCAGAATAAAATTACAAATATAAAATTATACAAAAAATCAGGATACTAACACTTTATTGAGTGTCCATAAAAACCATACATGATAATATACATAACAGTATAAATTTTCACATATGATGAAAATATTGAATTGCATATTGTCTTTTCAGATAATTGTGATAATATTATTTTCAAGAAGGATTTCATTTTATATTTAATGAAATGAAATACTTATCCAAATTTTGGTACTGAGTTTCAGGGGGACTGGACTTTAGTATATATACAGTTTAATTTTCAATAATAGGGGAGGAAAAATGATGACGAAAATTTCGTGGTCAAGATTAATGTTTTTTACCATGCTGATCTTCGTATTGGCACTTGCTGCCTGCGGTAACGGCGACTCTTCAGAAGACGGATCAACTGAAGACGGCTCGGACGCAGAAACAGAAGAGGGAACTGAAGACGGAGGAGACGCTGAATCAGGTGAAGATGAAGCTGCAGACGGCGGCGAAGTATACAGCTATGAAGACTTTCCACAAGCCGTGTCGAATGATGCTGATCCGACAGGGGAAGGCGAACTTGTAGTCGGTTACGGTTCAGATACACCATTTGAAGGTACTTTGAACTGGGCATTCTATCAAGGTGCTCCGGATGCTGACATGATGGGCTTCTTTGATGAATCGGTGTTCACATTCGACGAAAATCAGATTGCAACGAATGACGGTGCAATCACATATGAAATGAACGAGGAAGACAATACGGTTACATTTACTGTACAGGATGGCGTGACATGGCATGACGGCGAGCCGCTCAAGATTTCTGACTATGTCGCTTCATACGAAGTCATCGGACACCCTGACTACGACGGCGTCCGCGGTACTACAGACGGTTTCACTCTGATCGAAGGTTACAGTGAGTACCAGGCCGGGGAAGCGGATGAAATCTCAGGTATCGAAATTATCGATGAAAAGACAGCAGTATTTACTTATACAGAACTTGCGCCTTCACTGACAAACGGCGGTTTCTGGTTCTATGCGTTCCCGGAACACCACTATGAAGGTGTGGAAGTTGCAGATATGACAAACGCAGAACAGACTCGTGAA
>DEQG01000022.1:9476-11102 GCA_002360325.1 Salinicoccus sp. UBA3372
TATGAAGATTACTGGAGAGGCGAACCTCAGCTTGATGGCATCACTGTCGAAGTGACACCGACCTCTTCAATCGCGAACGCGATGGAAAGCGGCAACATCGATGTTGCAATGAGCTTCCCGACTGACCAGTATCCGGATGTTGCGGATATGGAAGGCGTGGAATGGCTTGCACAGCTTGACGCAGCATACACTTACATCGGCTTTAAGCTGGGTAACTGGGATGCAGAAGAAGGCAGAGTAAACTACACACCTGAAGAAATGAAGATGGGTGACGTTGAACTCCGCCGCGCCATGTGGCATGCAATGGACAACGATGCAGTCGGTGAACAGTTCTACAACGGACTGCGCTGGAAAGCGACATCACTGATCACTCCTTACCACGCAGCGTTCCACAAAGATGATTTAGATGTTCCTGAATACGATCCTGAAGAAGCGAACCGTATTCTTGATGAAGCAGGATATGAAGATACGGACGGCGACGGTTTCCGTGAGGATCCGGACGGCGAGCCGCTTGAAATCCAGATGGCATCAATGAGCGGCGGCGATGTTGCTGAGCCGCTTACAAACTACTACATCCAGTCATGGAGAGAAGTCGGCCTTAACGTTGTTAAAACAGACGGCCGTCTGATCGAGTTCAACACATTCTACGATATGGTCGAAAACGACGACGAAGGCATCGACATCTACCAGGGTGCATGGGGCGTAGGTACGGATGTTGACCCGGGCGGACTATACGGACCGGAAGCACCATTCAACTACCCGCGTTATGAAACAGAAGAAAGCACCGAGCTGATCAAGAGAGGTAACTCTGAAGAAGCACTTGATACTGATACTCGTACTGAAATCTACCACGAGTGGCAGGAACTGATGGCTGAAGACATCCCGGTTGCACCGACACTTTACCGTGCATATGTAATGCCGGTGAGCGAAGATGTTACGGGCTGGAGCGAAGCTTACGGCTTTGATGAGGATTACGGATTATGGCAGGTTGGTTTAACTGAATAATTTTTGACAGAGGCACTCACATGATTGTGGGTGCCTTTTTTCATTTGTGGAAAGATGCATTTTATGTTAAATTAGTACCAAGTTATAATATGAGATTATAAGGTGTGGTCAAATGAAAAATGTAGGCGTATTGGGCTTAGGAACCTATGTGCCCGATAAAGTATTCACAAATTTTGATTTCGAAAAAATTTTGGATACATCAGATGAATGGATTACAGAAATGACAGGAATAAAAGAACGCCGTTTCGCCGAAGATGACATGGAAACGTCTGATATGGCAGTGCTTGCTGCCGAGCAGGCACTGGAAGACTCCGGCGTGGCAAAAGAAGATATAGATCTGGTCATCGTGGCGACGTCCACAGGTGACCACCGTTTCCCTTCAGTTGCAAATATCGTGCAGGACAGACTCGGTCTCCGGAATGTACCTTCAATGGATCAGCTCGCAGCCTGTACCGGTTTTATTTACAGTATGGTGACAGCGAGCCAGTTCATCGAGGCAGGCACATATAAGAATGTGCTTATTGTCGGTGTGGACAAGCTGTCCAAAATCACCGACTTTACAGACCGCTCGACTGCAGTCCTGTTCGGTGACGGCGCGGGTGCTGCCGTCATCGGTGAAGT
>DEQG01000132.1:0-1446 GCA_002360325.1 Salinicoccus sp. UBA3372
GCCAGTTCAGTACCGGTCGACCAGCCGTTGACGACGCCGTAGACAATCAGTGCAAGGCCGGCAAGAATGACAATCAGTACGGCCATATGTCTTTTGGTCAGTTCTTTGAATTCATATGTTTCAGCGCCGGCTTGTTTTTCCAGGTCATATACGTAACTCTTCTCTTTATTCTTCTGTACGCGTTTACCGTATTTGTATACAAAGAATGAGGCTATCGCGACAAAGACAAGCTGAACGATGATACGTAATTCCATCCCCGAGAACAGGGGAAGTTCTGCAATTTCCTGTGCGACACCGACAGTGAATATGTTCATGAATCCGCCGGAGAATCCTGCTGCGGCTCCGAGGGCGACCATGGACATGCCGGTCATTGCATCCATACCGAGGGAGCGTGCGAGTATGACACCCATCGGTATGAATATCAGGGTCGATTCTGCCATTCCGAATGTTGCGCCGCCGAATGAAAATATCAGCATTGTCAGCGGAATCAGGATGATTTCTTTATTTTTCAAAAGGGAAACGATTTTGTTGATGCCTGCTTCAATGGCGCCGGTGCCGTTTATCATTCCAAAAGCTCCGCCGATGATGAAAATCAGGAATATGATGCTTGCTGCATCCACCATGCCGAGCGGCACTACTGTGAAAATCTGTGTCCAGTCGACAGGATTCTGATCAATGTATGTAAATGTCGTTTCATCGACGACCTGTCTGCCTTCTGAATCTTCATAACGGTCATATTCACCGGCAGGGATGATATAACTTGCGAGAGCTGCCACAATTACAATCGCATAGATCAGGACGAATGCATGCGGCATTTTAATGTTTTTTAATATAGCAATCAGCCTCCTGTAAATGAGTGTACGTTATCAGTATATCGTAACGATTTACTTATTTGTATACCATTTTCCATTGCGGATGGATGATAACTGGTTATATATTTACAGATGCTCAATAAAAAAAGAAAACCGGAATGATCCGGTTTTCCTTCTAGTCGTGCGGCTTGTTGTCTTTTACAAGTGAATCTCTGATTTCTCTCAACAGTACAAGCTGTTCATCTTCTTCCTCTTCTTCGACAAATCTGTTTTTAGTCAGCTTATTGACGACTTTGATGAATACGAAGATTGCAGCTGCAATGATCAGGAAGTCGATGATTGCCTGAATGAATACACCGTAAGTGATGCCCATGTATACCCAGTCGGAAGCAAAATCAGTATCTCCGAAAATCAATGCGATAGTAGGCATGATGATGTTTTCAACCAAGGCTTCGACAATTTTACCGAAGGCTGCACCGATAACGACTGCTACAGCTAAATCCAATACATTGCCGCGTAGTATAAAATCTTTAAATTCCTGCCACATAGTCTTTCCCTCCAGACGGTTTGTGTATTAAGTAATAAAACTTTACTTTTCAAATATACATCAACCAGTTGTAGATACAAGTGATAT
>DEQG01000132.1:1520-12288 GCA_002360325.1 Salinicoccus sp. UBA3372
ATTCGTTATTTATTTGTATCATAATTTGAAATGTGAACCGTTTACAAGCTTTGATTATCAGGTATACTGTATATAAGACTAATTTTAGGGGGCAAATTTATAATGGGTCAAAATTACAAAACGGACGCTAAAAAGACGTTCAGTTTGAATAATGAAACTTATAACTATTACAGTTTAAAAACATTAGTTGAAAAAGGCTTTTCAGAAACGGCAAAATTGCCATACTCAATCCGCGTACTTCTTGAATCTGTTTTAAGACAGTATGACGGTGAAGTCATCAAAGATGAGCATATTGAAGCACTTGCTAAATGGGATGAAGGCGACTTCGGTAATGCAGAAGTACCATTCAAACCTTCCCGTGTTATCCTGCAGGACTTCACTGGTGTGCCGGCGGTAGTCGACCTGGCATCACTCAGAAAAGCTATGGATGATGTGGGCGGCGATGTACAGAAAATCAACCCTGAAGTACCGGTGGACCTCGTAATCGACCACTCAGTACAAGTTGATGAATACGGTACCCACCAGGCACTACAGAAAAACATGGAACTTGAATTCGAAAGAAACAACGAACGTTATGAATTCTTGAACTGGGCGACAAAATCATTTGACAACTACCGTGCTGTTCCGCCGGCAACTGGTATCGTACACCAGGTGAACCTTGAATACCTGGCAAACGTTGTGCATGTAAGAGAAGAAAATGATGAACTTGTTACTTATCCGGATACACTGGTCGGTACTGACTCGCATACGACGATGATCAACGGTCTTGGCGTACTTGGCTGGGGCGTAGGCGGTATTGAAGCAGAAGCAGGAATGCTTGGACAGCCTTCATACTTCCCGGTGCCTGAAGTAATCGGTGTACGTATGAAAAACTCTTTACCTGAAGGCGCAACAGCAACAGACCTTGCACTCAGAGTTACTGAATTGCTCCGCAAACACGGCGTAGTAGGTAAATTCGTCGAGTTCTTCGGCCGCGGTGTAACAGAGCTGCCGCTTGCTGACCGTGCAACGATCGCAAACATGTCACCCGAGTACGGTGCGACAAACGCATTCTTCCCTGTGGATCAGGAAACGCTTGATTACATGAAGCTGACAGGCCGCAGTGAGGAACAGATTGAAATTGTTGAAACATACCTGAAGGAGAACGATATGTTCTTCGACCCTGACGTTGAGGCGACTTACACAGATATCGTCGAACTTGACCTGTCAACTGTGGAACCATCACTTGCCGGTCCGAAACGTCCACAGGATTTAATTCCACTTTCTAAAATGAAAGAAGAATATAATAAATCTGTAACTGCTGAAAGTGGAAACCATGGTCATGGTCTTGATAAGAGCGAGTTTGAAAAAACTGGCACTGTTGAATTCAATGACGGTTCCACAGCAGAACTTAAAACAGGTGACCTTGCTATCGCAGCGATTACATCATGTACGAACACATCCAACCCTTACGTTATGCTGGGTGCTGGTTTAATCGCGAAGAAAGCTGTAGAAAAAGGACTTACAGTGCCTCCCTATGTGAAAACATCACTGGCACCGGGTTCAAAAGTTGTTACAGGCTACCTGGAAGACGCAGGCTTACAGCCGTACCTTGATCAGTTAGGATTTAACCTTGTCGGTTATGGCTGTACAACTTGTATCGGTAACTCAGGTCCGCTAAAGCCTGAAATTACGAAAACGATCGTAGACAATGACATGCTGGTATCTTCTGTACTTTCCGGTAACAGAAACTTTGAAGGACGTATCCACCCCTTAGTCAAAGCAAACTACCTTGCATCACCGACACTGGTTGTTGCATATGCACTTGCAGGTACTGTGGATATCGACCTTAATAAAGAGCCGCTTGGTCAGGACCAGGATGGAAATGATGTCTATATGAAAGATATCTGGCCGTCAATCAAGGAAGTAAGAGATGCTGTAATGAGCAACGTTACACCAGAACTCTTCCGTAAACAGTATGAAAACCTGTTTGAATCCAACGAAACTTGGAATAAGATTGAAACGACTGACGCGCCGATGTATGATTTCCAGCCGGAATCGACTTACATTCAAAACCCGACATTCTTTGAAAATCTTTCCAAGGAGCCGGGCACGATCAATGATATAAACGGTCTCAGAGTTCTTGGTAAATTTGGAGACAGTGTAACAACAGACCACATTTCACCGGCAGGTGCGATCGGTAAAGATACACCGGCAGGTAAATGGCTGATCGAGCAGGGTGTTTCACCACGTGATTTCAACTCATACGGTTCCCGTCGTGGTAACCATGAAGTGATGGTGCGCGGTACATTTGCAAACATCCGTATCCGTAACCAGATTGCACCGGGTACAGAGGGCGGTTTCACGACGCACTGGCCGACTGGTGAAGTGATGAGCATCTATGACGCTGCAATGAAGTATCAGGAAGAAGATACAGGTCTTGTCATCGTTGCAGGCGACGACTACGGTATGGGATCCAGCCGTGACTGGGCAGCCAAAGGTACAAACCTTCTGGGTGTCAAAGCTGTTATCGCAGCAAGCTACGAAAGAATCCACCGTTCAAACCTTGTAATGATGGGTGTGCTTCCTCTGCAATTTGTAGACGGAAAGAATGCTGAAGACTATGGTCTTGACGGCAGTGAAACATTCGATATCAAAGTGGGCGAGACAGTGAAACCCGGTGATATTCTGGATGTTACAGTGACCGACAAAGACGGTAAGGCTCAAGTGATTCAGGTCAAAGCACGTTTCGACTCTGAAGTGGAAGTCGATTACTACCGCCATGGTGGTATCTTACCGCTTGTTCTCAGAAAAAAATTAAGTGAGTAAGACAATCATTTAAAAAACCCGGTGAAATCATATGATTTCACCGGGTTATATTGTTTTTAACAGCGATTTACATAAAAGTTATTTTGGATTCTGTACCATCTTTGATCCGTTTCATATTGGATATATGACGGATGATGACGACAAAACCGAGTACAATCGCAAAAGCCATGAACAGCAGATCCTGTAAAAACAGGGAAAGGATAATCAATGTTACAGCAGCTACGATACTTGATAAAGATACAAACTTGCTCAATTTCAATGTAATTAAAAATGCAGATACTAAAATTATAAAGACGATGGGATTATAGGCAAGTACTGCACCTCCACCTGTAGCTACGGCTTTCCCGCCCCTGAATTTCAAGAAAATGGGGTAGACATGGCCGAGGGCACTGATCAGTCCGGGAATGAATATATGTATATCCACAGCCAGCAGAATGGTGATATAGACAGGAAGCGCACCTTTGAATATATCCAGAATCAATACGACAATTCCTGCTTTTTTGCCTAAAATTCTAAAGGTATTAGTAGTTCCGATATTACCACTGCCATGTTCTCTAAGATCTACTTTATAAAATGTTTTACCTATGAGTAAGCTAAATGGAATTGAGCCAATCAAATAACTGAATGTGAGCAGGAGTATTATATGTTCCATTTTAGACTCTCCTTTATTATCAGGTACTAATAGTTTACCATATAAATAAAATATTATAAATTGATAAAAAATCAATGGTTTACTATAATAATATTATGTAAACTTATTGAGGTGTTTTATTATTAATTTTTATCATAGACTTGCAAAGATTGTGTTTTTATATAAAAATAGTAAGGTAGATTAAAATTCGAACGTATGTTTGTAGGAGGTTTACTCTTTGTCAAAAACGAACAATTATAGTGATGATTCAATTCAAATATTGGAAGGTCTGGACGCAGTTCGTAAACGGCCGGGGATGTATATCGGTTCAACGGATGTGAGAGGTCTGCATCACCTTGTTTATGAAATAGCCGATAATGCCGTGGATGAAATATTGAACGGCTATGGAGACGAAATCAATATCAGACTGAATGAAGATGCCAGTATTTCAATTTCAGATAATGGGCGGGGCCTGCCCACGGGTATGCACTCATCCAAAAAAACGACAGCTGAAGTAATATTCACGGTGCTTCATGCCGGCGGTAAATTCGGATCCGGCAGTTATAAAACATCAGGGGGTCTGCATGGTGTCGGTGCGTCCGTCGTCAACGCCCTGAGTGACTGGATGAATATTGAGATCCACCGTGACGGAAAAGTGCATGAAATCTCATTTAAAGACGGCGGTAAAGTGGATCAGAAACTGACTGTGACCGGAAAGACTAAAAAGACGGGTACAACAGTCACTTTTAAACCGGACACTCGTATATTCAAGCTCGGTACTTCCTTCAATTACGAAATGATTGTTGAAAGAATGAGAGAATCCGCATTTCTTCTGAGCGGTTTGAAAGTATCGATTACCGATGCCCGCGGTGATGAAGAAAAAGTGGAAGAATTTCAGTATGAAGATGGTTTGAAGTCCTTCATCGAATTTTTGAACGAAGGTAAAGACTCTATCGGCAATATTGTACAGTTCAAAGGGAAGTATCAGGATATCGAAGCCGATGTGAGTTTCCAATATAATGACCAGTATACCGAGACGATCATTTCATTTGTAAACAATGTCAGAACGAAGGACGGCGGTACTCACGAAATCGGCTTTAAAACCGGTTTTACAAAAGCATTCAATGAGTATGCACGCAAGATAAAAGAATTGAAAGAGAAGGATAAAAACCTGGATGGCAGTGATATACGCGAAGGTCTGACTGCAATTGTCTCGATCAAGGTTCCTGAACACCAGCTCCAGTTTGAAGGTCAGACGAAGAGCAAGCTCGGAACCAATGAGGCAAGAGCTGCGGTCGAATCCACGCTCGTGGAAAAACTGCCATTCTATCTTGAAGAGAACGGTACATTGAGCAGCCAGCTTGTTAAAAAAGCGATAAAGGCAAGAAATGTCAGGGAAGCAGCAAGAAAAGCACGTGAAGAAGCAAGAAACGGCAAGAAAAACCGTAAAAAAGATACATTGCTTTCAGGTAAACTGACACCTGCCCAAAGTAAAAATGCTAAAAAGAATGAACTCTTTTTAGTAGAGGGGGATTCAGCCGGCGGTTCCGCCAAGCAGGGCAGGGACCGTAAGTTCCAGGCAATCCTCCCGCTCAGAGGTAAAGTCATCAATACCGAGAAAGCAAAATTCGAAGATATTTTTAAAAACGAAGAAATTAACACCATCATCCACACTATCGGTGCGGGCGTCGGGACGGATTTCAAAGTCGAAGATTCCAACTACGATAAAGTGATCATCATGACTGATGCCGATACTGACGGCGCGCATATCCAGGTATTATTACTGACGTTCTTTTTCAATTATATGCGTCCGCTTTTTGAAGCCGGTAAAATTTATATCGCATTGCCGCCTTTATTCCAATTGAAGAAAAAGGTCCGTAAAAAAGAAGAAGTGCGTTATGTGTGGACTGAAGAAGAATTGGAAGAAGCTCATAAAGAAATGGGCGGAAATGTTGAGCTGCAGAGATATAAAGGTCTCGGTGAGATGATGGCTGAACAGCTGTGGGAAACAACGATGAATCCTGAAACACGCACGCTGGTCCAGGTTTCCATTGATGACGAAGCACTATCATTGAAACGTGTAACAACATTGATGGGTGACAATGTAGAACTGCGCCGTAAATGGATAGAATCGAATGTCAGCTTTACATTGGAAGATCAGAACAGCATATTGGAAAATGAAGAAATCGACCATATGGACGAGGGAGGCGACGATAATGGCTGAAAATATTCAGAACTTGAAACTAGAAGATGTTCTGGGCGACCGTTTTGGGCGCTACAGTAAATACGTCATCCAGGACCGTGCCATCCCTGATGTCAGAGATGGTCTTAAACCAGTGCAAAGGCGTATCCTCTATGCGATGTTCCGCGAAGGCAATACATTTGATAAAAACTATCGTAAAAGTGCCAAGGCCGTCGGTAACGTAATCGGTAACTACCATCCTCACGGCGAGTCGAGCATCTACGATGCCATGGTCCGTCTCGGCCAGGGCTGGAAGATGAGGGAAGAACTCATCATGATTCACGGAAACATCGGGAGCATGGACGGAGATCCGCCTGCTGCGATGCGTTATACTGAAGCAAAACTTGCAGAGCTTTCCAATGAAATGCTCAGGGACATCAATAAGAACACTGTAGATTTTATGAACAACTTTGATGATACAGACGTGGAACCGACTGTTATGCCATCACGCTTTCCTAATATTCTGGTCAACGGATCAACAGGTATTTCAGCGGGGTATGCAACGGATATTCCCCCCCATAACCTTGGTGAGGTCATCGATGCGACATTGAAGGTCATCGATAAACCCACTGTCAAAATTGATGAGCTGCTTCAAATTGTGAAAGGTCCTGATTTTCCGACCGGCGGCATCATTCAGGGGAAGGATGAACTGAAAAAAGCTTATGAAACCGGACGCGGCAGAGTCATCGTCCGTTCGAAGGTCGAAACTGAAGATCTCCGCGGCGGTAAAAAACTGATTGCAGTGACCGAGCTGCCATTCGAAGTTAATAAGGCAAATCTGGTCAAAAAGATTGATGAAATCCGTGCTGATAGAAAAGTCGACGGTATTTTGGAAGTCAGGGATGAAACCGACAGGCAGGGCCTGCGAATAGCGATTGAAGTCCGTAAAGATGCGAACATCGAAGGCATCATCAACTACTTGTACAAGCGTACGGACCTGCAGGTCGCGTATAACTTCAATATGGTCGCAATCAGCAACAGGGCGCCTAAACTGCTCACTCTGAAAGAGATTTTGACAAGCTATATAAATCATCAGAAGGAAGTCATTTATAAACGGTCTCAGTTTGAACTTGAACAGGCAAAAAAGAGGATGCATATCATCGAAGGTCTGATGAAGGCACTTTCCATTTTGGATGATGTCATCCGTCTGATCAGGGAATCTGAAAATAAAAAGAATGCAAAAGAAAATCTGATCGAAGCGTTTCATTTCACTGAAGCTCAGGCTGAAGCGATTGTCATGCTTCAGCTTTACCGTCTGACAAACACTGATATCGTTGAACTGGAAACTGAACATAATGAACTTGATTACACGATCAACCAGTTGAATGAAATCATTAATGATGAGAAAAAACTGTTATCGGTCATCAAAAAAGAGCTTCGTGACATCAAAAGGAAATACAGTTCGGAAAGATTGACCGAAGTCGAAGATAAGATTGAAAATATCGAATTGGATAAGACGCTTCTCATACCGCAGGAAGAGACAATCCTTTCCCTGACCAGAGATGGTTATGTGAAACGGACAAGTCCGAGAAGCTTCAATGCAAGTGAGATTGACGAAATCGGGATGAAAGAGGATGATTTCCTTATTTATCTGAATGAATCTCATACGCTTCAGCAAATGCTGGTATTCACCAATTTAGGGAATTATCTGATCATTCCTGTAAATGAAATACCGGATATACGCTGGAAAGACCATGGGGTCCATCTGTCCAGCCGCTTCAAGATTGAAGCGCACGAAATGCCGATATTTGCGATGACAATCGAAGACTACAATGACACACTGTCGGTTGTCTCCGTCACGAAGAACGGCCAGGTCAAGCGCAGTGAGCTGTCACTCTTCGAGGCTGTCCGCATTAAACGCCCGATTGTCTATATGAACCTGAAAGCAGATGATGAAGTGGTTGATGTGGATACTTCCGTCACAGGAGCAGAGGAAATTTTATTCGTCACTGAAAAAGGTCTGACACTGAAATACGGTCTGGATGCCGTCAATCCTACGGGCCTCAGGTCGCAGGGTGTGAGAGCGATGAATGTGAAGAAGGATGATGAAATCATCTATGCAGGCATCATCAAAAAACAAAGGTATCTGCTGACCGTGTCCAACAGAGGTGCCGCAAAACGGACAGACCTGTCTACGTTTGATACAGGCGCCCGTGCACAGGTCGGTACAATGCTGCTCAAAGAAATAAAGTCAAAACCGCACCGTCTCGTCGGAGCAAAATTATTTGATGATGACATCAATGCTGTCATTATATCCGACACAAATGATTCGACGATCAGCGGTAAGGAGATCCGGGTCACAGGAAAATATGTGAACGGCTCGTTTGTAGTGGACGAGGACCAGTTCGGCGAAGTGACCTATGTTTATTTTGATGATATAGATAAATAAAAAAAGTTCCATTTTAAGCTCCCAATGTTATAATTCATTAACATGAAGGGGGCTTTTTTAATGGGAAATTTCATAAGTATTTTTGAAAATATCATTGGAGTCATGAATGATTTACTGTGGGGAGACTTCCTGATCGGAATTCTTATTGTTGCAGGTCTTTATTTTTCTATATCCTCACGCTTTGTTCAGCTCAGATGGATTAAACAGATGTTTACCGTGTTGAAAGATGAGCCGGAAACACTGCCTGACGGCACAAAAGGTATTTCAGCATTCAAGGCATTCACGATCAGTGCCGCTTCCCGTGTGGGTACGGGCAACGTTGCGGGTGTCGCAACAGCCATCGTGCTGGGCGGCCCTGGCGCAGTTTTTTGGATGTGGGTCATTGCGTTCATCGGTGCAGGAACGGCATTTTTTGAATCCACTTTAGGCCAGTTGTATAAAGTGAGAGATAAAGAAGGCGGTTACCGCGGCGGTCCTGCATATTACATGGCAGAAGGATTGAACCAGAAATGGCTGGCGATGTTTTTTGCAGTTTTAATCACCGTGACTTTCGGATTTGCATTCAACGGGCTGCAGGCCAATACCATTGCGGCTGCATATAATGGTGCATTCGGCATCGACCGTAATATCATCGGTATTATTCTTGCGATACTTACTGCCGTGGTTATTTTCGGAGGCGCGAAAAGAATAGCGAATGTAACCGGCTATATTGTACCGATCATGGCGACGATTTATCTTGCTGTAGTAATTTTTGTATTGATTATCAATTATGATCTTATCCTTCCTATGATCGGACAGATTTTTGCAAGCGCCTTTGGTCTGCAGGAAGCTTTTGCAGGTGCTGTGGGTGCAGCGATTTTGAACGGTTTCCAACGAGGTTTATTTTCAAATGAAGCAGGTATGGGTTCTGTTCCGAACGCCGCTGCATCTGCTGCGGTCGATCACCCTGTGAAGCAGGGGCTCATACAGTCGCTGGGGGTTTATTTTGATACTATGGTGGTCTGTACAGCGACGGCCGTTCTCATCTTGATGTATACCGATTTGAACTACGGTGAAGATGCGACTCAAGGTATTGAAGTGACACAAGCAGCGATGTCGGCACAGATTGGTGACCTGGGCGGCATTTTTATAGCGGTGGTCATTTTACTTTTTGCTTACAGTTCAATTTTAGGGAATTATTTCTACGGACAGAGCAATCTCAACTATATAAAAGAACATCCGGGTGTACTGTTTGTCTTTAAGCTGATGGTTATCGTGATGGTCTACATCGGTGCGGTTATGGATATTACGCTTGCATGGAATACTGCAGACGTATTCATGGCCCTGATGGCTGTAACAAATATTGTGGCGATCATCGGCTTGAGTAAAATTGTCTTCAAAGTATCCAAAGATTACTCAGATCAGCTGAAAGCCGGCAAACAGCCTGTGTTTAACATTGATAATGTCGATATCGACAAGCACGGCATCGGTGAATGGGACAGGGACCGTTATGACAAAGAGAAAAATGGTGAATAGATGAAAAAATGACCGCATACAAAAGTGTATGCGGTCATTTACTGTTTAGAATAAGTTTCTGAAGAATTCAACGATACTGTTGAAGAAGTTGCGGAGTGCTGTGACGAATGAGTCCCATGCACCGGATTCCTGTATTTCCTGGCCGATTTCTTCAGCTCTGTCCTGTGCGTCGCTGAATGCATCACTTGAAGTGATCTGGTCGACAAGGTTGCGGGATGATTCAATCAACCGGTCCGCTTCCTCACCGGAGAACAGGCCGGAGTCCTGAATGTTCATGATGATGACGATAATGCGGTCGATTTGCTCCTGGGATAAAATATCCTCGAGTCCGTTTTCCTGCATTTTTTCATCGACGATGTTTCTCACATCTTCTTCTGTCACTTCACCGCCGTAGTTATTGACGATTTCAATTTTAATTTCCGTAATCATCTTGTTCAGCTGAACTTGTGAAAATCCGTCAACATCACTGTTTTCTTCTGATATATCTGTAATGGTTTCGAGTTCTTCCTGTGCATTCTGGGTCCGTTCTTCAGGGATTTCCTCGCCCCGTACTTCATATGCTTTGTATATACCTGAAAGGGCACTTTCACCCGTCACATCCTCTGCAGCTGCGATGGTGACATCTGCATCAGTGATGCCTGAAGTCAGCAGGGCATTCTGATAAGTCTCTTCAGTGATTTTTGTAATTTCACCCATGGATTCGTTAAGTGTGATGTTGAGTCCGTAGCCGGGATCTCTCTGGATGATGCGGATGCTTGATTTCAACACACTGTTGTCATAAAGCATGCCGAGATAGTTATCAACGTCTTCCGAATACACATAACCTGTTTCGTCATTATCTTCCGCTTCGAGCAGTCCGCTTGTTTCACTGCGGAGATCTTCATCGTTTTCAAGTGCGGCGCCATATATTGTCACGGCATTATCCCATTCGGAAGCTGCCTTCAAAGTTGTCGGTATGATGGATATCAATAACACTGCCATAGCCAGCAGCGTAAACTTCTTATACATAATAATCCTCTTTTCATTCGATTTTTATCAATTTTACTACAGAGCGCTTTTTAAAACAATTTTTAACCGGTGTATTATATTTACTTTATTATTTTATCGTTTAAGAGTAGAATACCCTATAGAGAAATTTTAGGAGCATGAATATGAATAATGAATACAGGCGTGTGCATAAAAA
>DEQG01000132.1:12369-16026 GCA_002360325.1 Salinicoccus sp. UBA3372
AATTTTATATATATTCCTGTCTTACCAGTCAGGGTTGAAAACTGCAGAGGAAAACGGCGTGAATCATGAAGAAATGACATTTAACGGGACGGATAACAACGACGGCAGGAAAACGTTTCTGCTCCTCGGAGCGGACAGGGAGGAAGACGGTGTGACACGGACGGACGTCATCATGCTCGGCCAGTACGACTACATGCAGAAAGATTTGAAACTCGCATCGATAATGAGAGATGTCTATGTCGATATTCCCGGCTATCAGAATTATAAAATAAACTCCGTCTACTCATTGGGCGGGGTCGAACTTCTGAGGCAGACGCTGGAGTCGAACTTCGGCGTCCAGGCGGAAGATTATATCGTCGTCGATTACCAGGCGTTTGAATCGGTTGTGGATGCCATAAATGATGACGGCATCATGATCGATGTCGAAAAGGATATGTCCGAGAAGATTACGACAGAACTGTTCAAGGGGGAACAGCGTCTGGGCGGTGAAGATCTGCTTGAGTACGCCCGTTTCCGTCAGGATTCGGAAGGTGACTTCGGCCGTGTCAGACGCCAGCAGCAGGTCATCGGTGCGGTCAAGGATGAAATACTGACAGTCGGCGGTGTCTTCAATCTGCCGCATGCGATGGGCACCGGTATGGGATACGTCAATACGAGCATGAGCGAAGCAGAACTATACCGTATGGCAGGTTCATTCCTTGTTCGCGGTGATAAAGATATCGACTCACTCACATTGCCGGTGGAAGGGTCGTATCAATTTGTTGATACGTACCACGCGGGCAGTGTCATCGATCTCGATTACGATTGGAACAGTGAAGTGCTGCATCAGTTCCTGAACGATGAACTGGATGATACAGAAGCACATCAGCCGGAACCGGATGAAGAAGTTCCGCAGCCATAATTACTGAAGACGCCGGAAGGCGTCTTTTTTCATAGTGACCTGATGCGGATGATATGTTATATTTAATGCGAACGTACGTTCGATAAGGGGTGAATTTATGTATAACTATCATATTTGTCCGCACCGGCATATTTTATGTCTGGATTTAAAAAGTTTTTTTGCGAGTGTGTCCTGCATTTTGAAAGGTCTGGATCCGAAGACGACGAAACTGGCGGTGGTCGGGGATACAAAAAGTATCGGTTCGGTTGTACTCGCTGCAACACCGGAATTGAAAAAGCTGGGTATCAAGACAGGGTCGCGACTTTTTGAAATTCCGAACCGCCGGGATGTTTATATCATTAATCCATCTATGAAGATTTATCTGGATTACTCCGGGAAGATTACTGAAGTGGCACTGAAGTATGTTGCGCCCGAAGATTTCCATCAGTATTCAATCGATGAGTTTTTTATGGATGTTACAGAAAGCTATCATCTGTTTGAGGAGTCGCCGTATCTTCTGGCGAAGAGAATAAGAAGGGAAATCTATGAAGCGACAAAAATTGACAGTGCCATCGGCATCGGGGAAAATATGCTGCTGAGTAAATTGTCCCTGGATATCGAAGCGAAGAAAATGAATGACGGCATTGCTGAGTGGCGGTATCATGATGTGCCTGAAAAACTGTGGCCGATTACACCGCTGAGAGATTTTTGGGGGATTAACCGGCGCAGTGAAGTAAAGCTCAATCAGCGTGGAATCTTCAATATCGGAGATCTGGCACGTTACAACCCGGTGCATCTTAAACGGGATTTCGGTGTCGTCGGCGTCGACTGGCATCTTCATGCCAACGGCATAGACTTCAGTGTCATACGGGAAAAGCATGTCGTCCATTCACCGTCCATCGCCAAAAGTCAGATCTTGATGAGGGATTATGAATTTGAAGAAATCTATGTCGTTTTATTTGAACAGATAGATGAAGTGGCCCACCGGCTGCGGCTCGCGCACCGTCTTGCGAAAACCGTCCAGTTTTCAGTCGGCACAAAAGATGGTGAAGTATTCAGGAAGCAGTTTACAGTGAAAGAAGGCATCAATAACGAAAACGATATGATGAAAATGGTGTGGAGACACCTGCTGCAGATGGCTGATACGGAGGCACTGTACCGGACGATCAGTGTAGCGCTCACCAATTTCATCCCCGACAGCGTCAGGCAGGTCTCTTTGTTCGAAGACATGGAGAAAGTGCTGAAAGAAGAGGCGCTGGTGAAAACCATTGATGAACTGAAAGTGAAGTACGGCCAGCTCTCCGTCATGCGTGCCTTAAGCCGGACCGAAGCATCCACCCTGAAGCTGCGTGAAGGACTGATTGCGGGTCATAAGAGGTAGGCGGCGAGTATATCAGCGTGAAACGGTGATATACTCGGAACCTCGGTCCGGAAAAACGAGCGAGTCTGCTGAAAGTATCGATAAACTCGTAATCAGAGATGAAAAGCGATCAGAACTGCGGATATCAGCTGCTCAAAACGAAATAAGGGACGGCATCCGATCTGAAGAAGCCGGATCAATGGTTCATATCGGTTTTTATTTTCAAAAAGGGCATCATGGTTCACATCTGATTTGTATATGGTAGGATAAAAACATCTGAAAATACGGGAGGAACAATATATGAGCACGCCGATCATAAAAGAATTGCAGACGGCAGAGGAAGTACAGCAAGGGTATCCGGTGATGAAACAGCTGAGGACGCATCTGGACGAAGAAGCTTATATGGATCTGGTGCTGGAAGCGCAGGTGAAGGACCGTTATAAAATATTTGCGCTGTTTGAGGAGGAAAAGATTGTGGCGGTCACCGGGTTCAAGCCGATGATCACTTTGTATTACGGCAGATTTGTCTGGGTCTGCGACCTGGTCACTGACAGCGGCAGCCGTTCAAAAGGGTATGGCAAGGTGCTGCTTGAATTTGTCCATGAATGGACTGAGGAAAATGGATATGACAGTGTTGCACTGTCGTCCGGCCTTGAAAAAACGGACGCCCACCGCTTTTATGAAGATAAAATGGATTATGACAAAGTCAGCTACGTTTTTAAGAAATCTTTGAAATAAAAATCATGAGCAGGGAAAAGGTGATTGTATGTATCGTGACGGGGAGCTGGTGATTCGGCCGATTGAAGAAGAGGATTTATATGATGTCTGGGCGTTGATTTTTAAAGAGGAAACACCCGAGTGGAAAAAGTGGGATGCACCGTATTATCCCCATTCTGCGTTGAGGTATGAAGATTTTTTAAGAGGTTCCGCCCCGTGGGTCAATAAAGACAGCCGATGGCTTGTTGAAGTGGACGGTGCGGCTGTCGGCACCGTCTCCTATTACTGGGAGGATGAAGCTTCCAACTGGCTGGAGATCGGCATCGTCCTGTATCAGTCGGAAAACTGGAGCTGCGGTCTCGGCACGCGGACATTGAAAATGTGGATCGAACATCTATTCAACACACTGCCTTTGGTCCGTGTCGGCCTGACGACATGGTCCGGCAATGAACGTATGATCCGTGTCGCAGAAAAGCTCGGCATGCAGATGGAAGCAAGAATCCGGAAAGTACGCTATTACGACGGTCACTATTATGATTCCATCAGAATGGGCATTCTGCGTGAAGAGTGGACTGGTGAAAGTGAATAGTGCAGAACGGAGAATAAAGATCATGTAAATGATGGGCCGCGGGTGCCTGATTCGTATAAGTTGCTGGAAAATACGAAGTTGTGCGAATCCGGGGGCTTAAATCGTATAAGT
>DEQG01000132.1:16177-19844 GCA_002360325.1 Salinicoccus sp. UBA3372
AAATACGAAGTTGTGCGAATCCACGATCAGAAAACGTACAACCTGCTCAAAAATTAAAAGTTATTCGAACCAGCCGGCTATCCAATCACTTCCTTGAACCCCCATAGGAACATCAGGCCGTTGGCGACGCCTAAAACGAGGGAGATCATCGTGCCGACGAGGACGTACTCACTTTCCTTTTTGACATTTTCATCGGATTTGTCACCGGAAAATCTCAGGATGGATTTGGCTGCAATGATCAGCCCGAGGGCCGTATATTGATTCAGAACAACAAAAACGATGATGATCAGACGTTCTGAATAGCCGATGGTCATGCCGATATAATCTGTTTCCGGATTTTTTTCACCGGACAGGAATTCAAGAAACAATTTGATCAGCAGACCGCTTAAAACATAAAACAGAATACCCAGAGCAATAATCCACATTATCTGTCACCTGACTTTCTGAAAGAACGGGTGACTTTATTCTGCAGTTCGGTAATATCCACGTCGTCTTCATAGTATGATTGCAGGAAATCCTGGATGACTTCCAGCTGACGGCCTCTCGATTTTTGGTAGTGTGCAGATATGGTCGAATGGCTTTTATTCAAAGTCTCCGCAATTTCTTTTTGTGTCAGCCCTGACATTTTCAAGAGCAGAACGGCGCGCTGCAACTCTGTCAGACTGTTTGAAATATCGGTGACATACATGAGAGCGACACCAACAGAGCTGTCGACATCCACACCGGCAAAATCCTGGATGGCGGATTTTTTAACTTCATCGAGTGCATTCCGCGTATCTTTGATGCCGGCATGGGTCCATTCTTCCGGGTCCGTGTCAGGGTATTCCACATCGATTGTATGGAAGCTGCACTTCAATGGAAAACTGCTTTTCCGCCACAATAATTTGGCATAAAATGCGATAAATAGGGTATAGTGAGGTTTAGAGGAAATGATGAATAATTCATCACCCATACGGTAATTTACGTAAGACTTTTCCTGGTGGCCAAGCCAGTCGGAAATTTCTTTTTCAAGCCACTTTATCTCTTTGGATAAACCCTGGGCGGCTTTAGTACTGCCGCTGACGTCCATTATTAATAAAGATATCATCGCTCATCACTCCCTGTGTTTAATGATATAATATATAAGGTATCTCTATTATACTTAAATTCGTTCAATTAAGCGAATAGTTGATAATTCGTTCAAACAGACGAATTACAATAAAAGGCGGATAAAGATGAAATTTATAATGAAGTTTGTTAATATACTAAAGTGAAAAATGTGAACAGGAGTGCCAAAATGGAATTTACAGAGTTAACAATTGAAGAGTTTAATCACTTCACACGCAACAATTTCAGCCACTTTACGCAGACAGAGGAGAATTACCGGCTGAAGACAGATGGCGGGACAGAAACATATCTGGTGGGTGTTAAACATGAAGACGCAGTCCGTGCGGCATGTTTAGTGACTTTGACCCCTATAATGAAAGTGATGAAATATGCTTATACAAACCGCGGTCCTGTAATGGATTACAGCGACAAGAGGGTGTTTGACACTTTTTTTAACGGCCTGAAACGGTTTTTAAAAACTAAAAATGTACTGCATTTAAGAGTCGATCCCTATGAAGTCATCAATGAGCGCAATCATGAAGGTGAAATAACGAAAGATATGGGCAACAGGTATATCTTTGAATATTTCAAGGAACATGGTTTCCGTCACGATGGTTTTTCAGTAGGATTCGATCCTATCATCCAGATTCGCTGGCATTCGATATTGGACCTTTCCGATAAGACACCGGACGATTTACTGAATGATATGGACAGTCTGAGAAAGAGAAATATTAAAAAAGCTGAAAAGCACGGTCTCGGCATCAAGTTTCTGGATTTGGAAGATATCGATGTCTTCCGTAAATTTATGAAGGATACTTCCGAGATGAAAGAATTCGTCGACAGAGATGATGAGTATTACATCAGCCGTAAAAAGTACTTCAAGGATAGTGTGCTGATTCCGCTCGTGTATGTCGACCTTGAAAGCTACAATGAAACGACTCAGAAAGATATCGATAAACTTAAGAAAAATATTGAAAAAGCACAGAATGCTGTGGAAAAAGATCCTTCAAATGAAAAGCAGCAGAAGAAGATCGTCAATTTGAGCGCACAGCTTTCAAATATTGAAGACAAACTTGAAGAAGGTAAAGCACTGCTTGAAAAACACGGTAAAGAACTGCCGGTCGCAAGTTCGTATTACTTTGTGACGCCACATGAGGTCGTCTATCTCGCGGGAGGCAGCGACAACGATTTCCGTCATTTCGCAGGCAGTTATCTGATCCAGTGGAAAATGATCAATTACGCAATCGAAAACAATATCGATATATATAATTTCTACGGTATCAGCGGTGACTTTACACCGGAAGCAGAAGACGCCGGGGTTGTTCAGTTCAAAAAAGGGTTCAATGCGAAAGTGAATGAGTATATCGGAGATTTCATACAGCCGATCAACAAACCCGCATATCTTCTGTATCAGTCTATAAATAAAGTGCGTCAGAAATTAGGAAGGTAGGATGAAGATGATTTTTACGGAATTAACTGATTTGGAATATCAAAATTACATCGAAAAAGGGGAGGAGTCCGCCTTTTTCCAAATGATAGAAAATAAAGCGAACCGTGAGCTTGAAGATGGCCAGTCTGTCCGTCTTCTTGGCGTTAAAAATGCTTCGGGCGAAGTCATTGCTGCAAGTCTGTTCAGTCTGAAATCGACAGGTCTCGGCCAGTATTTCTACTATTCCAACCGCGGACCTGTAATGGATTATCATAACCATGAGCTCGTGCGGTTTTATTTTCAGGAACTGTCCGGATATTTGAAAAATAATAACTGTTCATATGTAAAGGTCGATCCAAACTGGATTTATAAAAAATATGATAAAGATGTCAATGAAAAAATGGATTACGAAGCACAGGACAAGCTGATCCGGATCATGGAAGAAGAAGGCTACGTGCATCAGGGCTTTACGAGAGGCTATTCAAAAACATCACAGGCACGCTGGATGAGTGTACTTGACGTGGGCGGTTATGATGATGTGAATGCGCTGCTTAAGACGTTTGATTCACAGCGTAAAAGAAACATTAAAAAAGCGCAGAAATTCGGTGTGAAAGTAAGGTTTTTAGAAGTGGATGAAATGGATAAGTTCATGAAATTATATCTTGCGACTTCAGAACGCCAGGGATTTTTCACGCATCCGGATCCGCTTAAATATTTCACTTATTTCAAAATGACTTATGGAGATAAGCTTTTGGTGCCGCTTGCTTATATAGAGCTGGATGAATACATTGAGACTCTGACTAAAGAGAATGAAGATCTTAAAAAACGTCATGCGCAGCAGGATAAGAAAGAGAACAAAAACGATAAGACGATAAATAAGATCAAAGAGATGGAAAAGCAGATCGATAAGATTGATGAGGACCTGAAAGAAGCACGTGAGATTCATGAAGTCGAAGGAAATACGCTCGATCTCGCAGCGGGTATTTATTTTGAAACACCTTATGAGCTGGTTTACAACTCCGGTGCAAGCACGAGTAAGTATCCTCAATTTGTCGGTCCTTACATGATGCACCTGGAAATGATGAAATACTGCATCGATAATGATATCGACCGTTATAATTTCTACGGCGTCAGCGGAGATTTTTCCGAAGA
>DEQG01000132.1:19928-22194 GCA_002360325.1 Salinicoccus sp. UBA3372
TTTATAAAGTGAAAGCCAAGTTAAACCAGATGATTTCAAAGTAATGATAAAGGAAGGTTGAACTTAAAATGCATACAGCCAAGATAAGTGAGCAGACATTTAAACGGTTCATCGATGATTATGACAGTTATATGCACTATCTTCATGATAATCTGTACCATGACTATATATCCGGTCTATATGAAACACATCTGATCGGTCTGTTTGAAGAAGATGAGCTGGTTGGTGTTTCAATGCTGAGTGCGACATCCGTGCTGAAAAAGTACCGGTTATTCACATCTCATACCGGACCGTTGATCAAAGACTTCAATAATGAACGTCTGGCGTTCTTTCTATCTGAAATCGACAAGTATGTTCAGAAAAATGGAGCGCTGCAGCTGATTCATTCCCCGTATCATATTTATCAGATGCATGATAAAGACGGGAACCTGATCGAAGATGACAAAAACAATCCGGATATTATCAATATATATGAAAAGCTCGGCTACAAGCACCACGGATTTACAAAAGAACTGATTACAGAAGAGCTGCTCAGATACCAGGGTGTACTGGATATTACACCAAGTGAAAAAGAACTGATGAAAAATATGGAATCCACGACAAGGTATAACACGAAACAGGCAGATATCATGCCGGTCAAACTGCGGTATCTTGATGAAGATGAGCATGATCTGTTCATCGACATCTATAAGGAGACCGAAGAACGTATCGGTTTTGATCCGGTACCGTCCGATAAAATCAAAAACCTGCTGAAAACTCTGAAGGATAAGATGTACCTGGTGATGACATATGTCAACGTGGATGAATATCTGGACCAGCTTGCTGCAGAACGTGATGAACTATCAGATGAAAAAAATCACATACTTGCGAAAGAAAAAGAGGGTACGGCAACCAAGGGCCAGAAGAAGAAGCTGGAACAGATCGAACAGCAGTTAAACAGTAAGCATTCCAGAATTGAGAAGATCGAAGGCTATAAAGCGGACTTCGGTACAGATTTAAACTTGTCCGCAGGCATGTATTATTATAATAACCACGAGATGGTTTATCTGTTCAGCGGCAGTTATCCTGAACTGTCATTCTTTAAAGGTACGAACTATGCGACATGGGAAATGATTAAAAAAGCGAAAGAACTTGGACTTGAACGCTTTAATTTCTTCGGCCTGACAGGAGATTTCACTGAAGATGCGAAAGATTACGGCGTTTACAGGTTTAAAAAAGGATATAATATCGAAATTGAAGAACTGCCGGGCACATTCGATAAAATTTTCAATAAACTGATCTTCAACCTGGCAAGAAAATTGAATAAAATTTAGCATCGATAGGGGAGATAAATTGCAATTTTCCTCCCTTATTTATTTAACTTGCCCACTTTGAAAGCAATACGAATATATGGTAAAAAGTAACTGTAGATATTGTAAGTAGGGGGATAAGCATGGAAATTGAGTACATAAGGGATTTTACAATGTATATGGCAATTTTCGGCATAATGAGTTTTGTCTGGTTTGGATGGGCACAGGAAGCGCCGAGGAAACACTGGAGAGCATATATCGGTATAGCGTCCGCCATAGCATTGATACTTGGTCTTGCCGGTGTTTATTTAAGCATCAGCAATTGGGATGCGGAAAGTGCTTTAAGAAATACTGATGCTTTGACAACATATATCATAGTTTTTTGGTTGGAAATGATTGTCGCTGTTATTGGTGTCATTGTAATGTTCCGTATGAAAAAACGTGAATACGCAGCGCCGTGGATTGCATTGATTGTCGGTGTACATTTTATATTCCTTCAGCAGGTATTCAATGATACTGCATTGTATCTGCTCGCAGCACTTATGGTTGCAGCAGCATTGATATCACCGTGGATGGCACGTAAGCTCGACGTCGCATACAGTGCAGTGACAGGTATAAGCTGCGGGGTTTTACTGTTTATATTAGCAGTGCTTGGACTGATCAGGTTTTTATTGGCATCATAATAGCAGAAATGCTGTAATAAAGACAATCAGCATGAATGCAAATGAACTGATGACCGTAATGATAAATTTTTTACTCAATTTGTTTTCTTTGGCTGTTTCAACGTCGGACTCAAATTCTTTTGCATTTTGCAGTACGACAAACGCAGAAACGATCAGCACAAAGATTAATATAATTAGACCCAAAATAATCGCTCCAAAATATCAGATTAATACGGTAATCATAACATAAATAGGACGCCCTTTTAAAAGATAACATAAAGTTTACATAACATATATTATCGGAAGTTATATGTC
>DEQG01000132.1:22362-28403 GCA_002360325.1 Salinicoccus sp. UBA3372
TCCTCTTAATATCCAGGATACTTCACCCTTTTTGAAGTAAAATTATCCTTTTGGTGGAGATGTTATGATAAGTTGATTTGACATATTATCCAATTCAATATACATTATTAATTAGACATTCAAAACACGACTCCGTAGCTCAGCGGGAGAGCGCTTGCTTGACATGCAAGAGGTCGGTGGTTCGAAACCACTCGGAGTCACTCAAACTACAAATCAGGATACGCCTATTCATCAGGCGTATCTTTTTTTATTTGCTCAAAAGCGCCGCCCATCACCCTATTCTTTCCTGTCATTGCTATTTCCAATTGTTCCTTGCAGCCGCTGCAGCCTGTTTCATCGCATCCGCTGGATTTTCGATCATTTCCCCGATAAGGCTTTCGTCTCCTTATCAATGATCAATTCAGTGCTGTTGACAGCAGTCTCATAACTCCATGTAGAAAATTTGGGGAAAGGAAATGTGATATTCAATGTGCCTGAAACTGCCAGTCCGCCTTTCGTCTGAAAAGCACCGCCTGCAAATATGAATCCTGTTTTGCTGTCCATAAATGATACGGAACCGGCGTATGCTCCGGTGTTTTTATTACAGAAATATCTTCAAACTTACTTGCTAAATTAAAATCAGTACGTAATGATTTATTAGGAAAACCGTCTTTGATTTTCTCCTCTGATTCTCCTTCTTTTTTGGACTTTGTGTCGTTTTAAATATCATTTTTATTATTTTCTTCAGAGAGCAATTGCTCTTTATCAGCCTGCCTGGCCTTCTTTTCTCTTTTTCTTTTACGGACATACATTACTGTGAATATCGTCACTCCGATGGATATCACCATCAGGAAGGCGGCATAGCCGACTAAAGGCTGCCAGCTCAGATCATCATGAAAATTCGGCAGAATAAACCCTGCAAGCCCCATTAAAACAAACGACGCTGTCGGCATCAGCCACCAGAATTTCATTTTAAAAAACGGGATTAAAAAAGATAATATTATGACTAGAAGAATACTGTTCACATAAAACCATACATCCTGTATCATACTCTCACCCCTTCTCATCTTTATAATATCCCATTTAAATCTATTAAAACAGAATTTTTATAAATTAATGTGTTTTATCTGAATATTCATGTATAATAATATTATACTTCGGTTTCCGAAACTATAAAGGAGTGTCAAAGTAATGGGAGAATTAAAATCAAGAGATGAAGTGGATGAAAAATATACATGGGATCTTACGCCGCTGTTCGAATCTGACGGTGCCTGCGAAACTGCAATTGAGGACTTCCAGAAAGCGGTGTCTGAATTTGCATCAAAATATGAAGGCAGGCTGGATGATTTGGATACAGCGGCCGCTGCGATTGATGACATCAGACAGCTGGTGGAAAAACTCGTTCCCATCGGTACATATGCGAGTCTGAGGCTGTCTGCAGATCAAAGTGATGCAGAAGCCCAGAAACTGAGCACTAAAGTGAGTAATGCAAGCGCGAAATTCAGTACAGAAACAAGCTTTTTAAGAAGTGATCTGCTGGCTCAGGATGAATCATTTTTAAACTCGGTTAAAGAAAAGTATTCTGAGTTCGAAAATTTCATTGATGAACTGCTCCGCAACAAGCCGTATCAGCTGGATGCGAAAGTTGAAAAGGCACTGGCGGCATATTCCAACGTATTTAATGGTCCTTACGGCTTATATCAGAAGACAAAGCTGCTGGATATAGACTTCGGCATGTTCGAAGCAAATGGTAAAGAGATACCGTTGTCCTATCTGTCTTACGAAGGAGAGCTTGAAAGCCACCAGGATACGGAAGTGCGCCGGAATGCCTACAAGAAATTTTACAGCAAGCTTAAGGAATATGAACATACCACCGCCGGCACTTATGATATCCATCTGAAAAAAGAAAAGACGACAGCAGATTTAAGAGGATTTGATTCAGTCATAGACTACCTTCTCCACCCTCAGGAAGTGGACAGTGAATTGTATCACCGCCAGATCGACCTCATAATGAATGATCTTGCACCGCATATGAGAAAATATGCGAAATTGCTGAAAAAAGTGAACGGTCTGGATGAAATGCGTTACGAAGATCTCAAAATTTCTCTGGATCCTTCCAGTGAACCGGAAATAAGCGTCGAAGATTCCAGAAAATATATAACGGATGCTCTCAGTATCATGGGCGAAGATTATACAGATATGCTCAACCGCTCTTATGACGAAAGATGGATAGATTTTGTTCAGAATAAAGGGAAATCAACGGGTGCATTTTGTGCCAGCCCGTATGGTTCGCATCCATTTATACTGATTTCCTGGACATCACTGATGACGGAAGTTTTCGTACTGGCACATGAACTCGGCCATGCAGGCCATTTTTATAATGCCAACCGTGAACAGAATGTATTTGATGCAAGAAGCTCGATGTACTTTGTCGAAGCACCGAGTACAATGAATGAGATGCTGATGGCAAATCACCTTCTTGAAAACTCTGATGACCCTGAGTTCAAACGCTGGGTAATCAGTTCAATCATTTCAAGAACTTATTACCACAACTTTGTCACTCATCTGCTGGAGGCTGCATATCAGCGTGAAGTCTATAAGAAAGTAGACAACCATGAAAGCCTGAGCGCCAATGATTTGAACCAGTTGAAACGCAGTGTGATTGAAGAATTCTGGGGAGATGAAGTGGTCATTTCAGAAGATGCAGAACTGACATGGATGAGGCAGCCCCATTATTATATGGGATTATATCCTTACACTTATTCGGCCGGATTGACAATCGCAACACAGATGAGCAGGCGTGTACTGAATGAAGGACAGCCGGCAGTCGATGACTGGCTGAAAGTTTTAAAAGCAGGCGGAACAAAATCACCTGTTGAGCTTGCACAGATGGCCGGCATTGACATCACTACCGACCAGCCGTTGAAAGATACGATCGCCTACATTGGTGAACTGGTGGATGAGCTGGAGAAGCTGACTGAAGAAATTGAAGGATAACAATAATAGACATGCATGGCATTATGTCGTGCATGTCTATTATTTTAAAATAAACTATCTCATTTAATTGCTATCATACTCAAAATTGTGGTATTATCTCTCTTGTGTTTTAAAGGCTGCGCAATATAAAGGAGATAAATAAATGGATCATACTGAGAACTCTTGGAACTTGCCCAAAAAAGATAAGGCATTGATGATTGTCGCACTTTTGACAGGTGCATTCATGGGTATTGTGAATGAAACTTTACTTGCAACAGCACTGCCCTCCATCCAGGCAGCATTCGGAATTACACAGGCAGAGGTTCAGTGGATGACCACTGCATTTTTAATGGCAAATGGTATCATGATACCTATTTCAGCATTTTTGATCGACCGCTTTTCCACCAGGGGTTTATTTTTGACCGCGATCGGATTATTTGGACTGGGGACAGCGATCGCTGCGACGGCGCAGATCTACCCTGTGCTTCTGCTCGCACGTATAGTACAGGCCTCAGGATCGGGTATTATGCTGCCGCTCTTAATGACGGTACTGCTTGCAATCATTCCGGTCAATAAACGTGGCACAGCCATGGGTATGATTGGTATTGTCATCGCGTTCGGCCCTGCAATCGGCCCGACATTATCAGGATTTTTACTGGAGTTCTTTTCATGGCGCTCGCTGTTCATCATTGTACTGCCGATTGTCGCAGTCACGATGATTACAGCTTATCTGTTTCTTCATAATGTAACGGACCTCAGAAAACCTAAAATTGATATAATATCCATCGTATTATCTTCTGTCGGTTTCGGTTCGTTCTTATATGGTTTCAGTATTGCTTCGAATGAAGGATGGACAAGCCCGGTTGTTCTGACCAGCTTGACTGCCGGAATAATAGTTATAGGATTATTCGTCTGGAGACAGCTTATTCTTGAAACGCCGATGCTCGAGTTCAGAGTGTTTAAATTTAAAATATTTACACTCGCAATCATCATTTCAATGACCGTAATGGTTTCATTGATCGGCGCAGAGACACTGCTGCCGCTGTTCATGCAGAATGTTCTTGAATTCACCCCGCTGGAGTCCGGTCTGATGCTGCTCCCCGGTGCGGTTGTCATCGGAATCATGTCGCCGATCACCGGCAGACTTTATGACCGTTACGGGGCAAAGTGGCTTGCCTTGACGGGCCTTGGCATTGTGACGGTTACAACATTCATGTTTACGAATTTATCGCTGGACACAACTTTCACTTACCTGACTGTCATATATGCAATCCGGATGTTCGGTTTATCAATGGCGCTCATGCCGGTCATTACATCGGCACTGAACCAGCTGCCGCCGAAATGGTATTCACATGCTTCGGCGATGACGAATACGATGCAGCAAATTTCAGCAGCTATCGGTACCGCCATGCTCATCACGCTGGTCTCCATGGGAGCAAACCGTTTTATACACGGTGAAGATATGCCTCAGGAACTCGCTGAACGTGCCGCACAGGTTGTCGGCTTTGAATGGGCATTTATGGGAAGTACCCTCCTCGCCTTCACCGCCTTCATACTGGCGATGTTCATGAAGCGGCCGAAAGAAGAAAAAGAGATTATCAGAAAACTGCATCTGGTTGAACCTGAACCGAAAAATTAAAAAATCACGTCCTGCATTTTTGCGGGACGTGTTTTCATTTTTACGGACAATAAAGAGCATATAAAAACAAGGTATGACATCCAGTGCCATACCTTGAGATCTCTCATATACAATTACTTCAAATATGTTCCGTCGTCATGCTGTTCGACTTTGCGTTCCTTCATCAGCCTGCCAAGGGCACGCTTGAACGAGCCTTTGGACATATTGAAAGCTTCTTTTATATCTTCCGGATCTGATTTGTCCGTCATAGGCATCATGCCATCGTTTTTTGTAATGTAATCCAGAATTTTCTCTGCGTCATCATCCATTTTTTTATATGCCTGCTGTAAAAATGAGCCGTTGATCTCACCTTTGTCGTTTACACCGATTGCTCTGAATTTGACAAGTTCACCGAGTCTCGGTTCTTTTTCCCGTTCAGATTCATGGATGAAGACTTTCCGGCCGTCAGAGGTCAGAAGGAATGTTCCGACCCGGAGCAGGCGGTACGGTCTTGCTTCAAACCATTTGTTCCTGATTGTTTCAAATTCTTCCTGCGGAACAGGCGTGAAGCGTTCTGCGACTTCCTCTTCCGAAATCAGTTTGCCGAAGAGCTGGTTATCCGACTCTGCCCTCAACTGGGCATATACTTCGTCGCCCTCTTTTGGCCAAACATCTTTCACTTTGGGCAGATCCACCCAAGGTATGAGAATATCTCTCGGTGAGCCTATATTAATGTAGGCTCCGTCTCTGTTCACTTCCACAACTTCCGCAAAACCGAATTTACCGACAGCCACCGGCGGAACAATCGGTGCCGCAAAAAGTTCGCCACTTCTGTTCGGGTATATGAATGTACTGATTTCGTCGCCGATTTCATGCTCTTCTGTTGTCGCTGAAGCGTTCATGCGGATGAATGTATTATCATCATATTTCAAATGATAGGTTGAACCTTCTTTTTTGATCACTTCTAAAAATTGTACTGTTCCTGATATGTTATCCATAGTATGTCCCCTAAATAATTTGTCATATAATTGCGTTAATCACATCTGTCATATCATCATTGATGACCAGGTTTGCATCACTGTCAAACGGCGTTTCATCCTTGTTGATGATGACAAAATTTTCACCGCTGAAATAAGTGGTCAGATATGCAGCGGGATTAACGGCAAGCGAAGTTCCCAAAACGATTAAAGTATCTGCTTTCTGCAGTTTGGACATCGCATTCAACACGGTCAATTCATTTAAA
Organism: Salinicoccus sp. UBA3372; assembly: GCA_002360325.1. Classification (GTDB taxonomy): domain Bacteria; phylum Bacillota; class Bacilli; order Staphylococcales; family Salinicoccaceae; genus Lacicoccus; species Lacicoccus merdavium. The sequence continues at coordinate 28,179 of DEQG01000132.1, forward strand.
GTTTCACCGTATAGTACAATGTCCGGTCTCACTGCCCCGCCACACTCACAATATGAAATATCATTGTTCATGACCTCTGTTTTATGATAGGTCTTTTTACATTCTATACAATAAAATTCATTGAGTGAACCATGTAATTCATCCACATTTTCACTGCCGGCGTCACGATGAAGACCATCGATATTTTGTGTGATTACACCGGTTGACCTGCCGGATTGTTCCAGC
>DEQG01000132.1:28487-41673 GCA_002360325.1 Salinicoccus sp. UBA3372
TTCTAAATGGTTGATGCTGAGTAAGTATTCCGGGGAGTGTCCCTCGCCGGAAATTTCATCAAATAAGCCGCCCATACTTCTGAAGTCCGGTATGCCGCTCGCTACAGAAACGCCCGCGCCTGTGAAAAAGACAATGTTATGCGATTCTGAAATGATATCAGATAGCTGTTGGTATTGCTGTTTCATCACTTTTCTCCTCTTATATGTTATTTTAATAGTATCATATTTATGGTATTATCGCTTAAGGAATATATTTAAGGAGAATGTGTATGTTACAAGTAAGTGACGTAAGTTTACGCTTTGGCGACCGTAAACTTTTTGAAGATGTGAATATTAAATTCACACCTGGAAACTGTTATGGTTTAATCGGAGCAAATGGTGCAGGGAAATCAACTTTCCTGAAAATTTTATCAGGTGAACTTGACACTCAGTCAGGTCACGTATCCATGGGTAAAGATGAGCGCCTTGCTGTGTTGAAACAGGACCAGTTCGGTTATGAAGACTACCGTGTTCTGGATGTAGTATTGATGGGTCATCAGAAACTTTACGATATAATGAATGAAAAAAATGAAATATATATGAAGCCCGACTTCTCGGATGAAGACGGCATCAGAGCTGCCGAGCTCGAAGGTGAATATGGAGAGATGGGCGGCTGGACTGCAGAAAGTGATGCAGAAAGCCTGCTGCACGGACTGGGCATTGACAGTTCCCTCGTTGAGAAGAATATGTCGGAGCTTGATAACAGTCAGAAAATTAAAGTGCTGCTTGCCCAGAGCCTGTTCGGGAACCCGGACATTTTACTGCTGGATGAGCCGACAAACGGACTGGATATTGAAGCGATCCAATGGCTGGAAGATTTCCTGATCAACTTTGAAAACACAGTTATCGTCGTTTCTCACGACCGTCATTTCCTGAATAACATATGCACTCATATTGCAGATCTGGATTTTGGAAAGATACAATTGTATGTAGGAAACTACGATTTCTGGTATCAGTCCAGCCAGCTTGCACTTCAGATGGCACAGGATCAGAATAAGAAAAAAGAAGAGAAAATCAAGGAACTCAAAGATTTCGTTGCGCGCTTCAGTGCGAACGCTTCAAAATCCAAACAGGCGACAAGCCGTAAAAAGACGCTTGAAAAAATTGAGCTGGAAGATATCAAACCTTCATCCAGAAGGTATCCTTTCGTCAACTTCACCCCTGAGCGTGAAATTGGTAACGACATGTTGTATGTCAACGGCCTGACTCATTCAGTGGATGGACAAAAAGTGCTTGATAATGTGAGTTTCACTTTAAATCCGTATGACAAGGCAGTATTGATGGGGCATACAGAAGTTGCCCGCACTACCCTTCTAAAAATTCTTGCAGGTGAAATCAAGCCTGATGAAGGTGAAGTGAGATTCGGTGTGACTACTTCCCAAAGCTATATGCCTAAAGATAACTCTGAGTACTTTGAAGGTGTAAATATAGACCTGGTAGAATGGCTGCGTCAATATGCACCTGAAGATGAACAGACAGAAACATTCATCCGCGGCTTCCTGGGCAGAATGCTCTTCAGCGGTGAAGAAGCGAAGAAAAAAGCAAGCGTATTATCAGGTGGAGAAAAAATGCGTGCAATGCTGAGTAAGATGATGCTGTCCAAAGCGAATGTCATTTTGCTGGACGAGCCGACAAACCATCTTGATCTGGAAAGCATTACAGCGGTGAACGAAGGATTGAAGAAGTTCAAAGGTTCTATCATATTCACTTCCCACGACTTCGAATTCATCAATACGATTGCAAATAAAGTGATTGAACTTAAGCCTGAAGGTGCGATTGTCAAAGAGTCCACTTACGAAGAATACCTGAGAGATAAAGGTGTTTTGAAAGTTTAAGGTTTACTTTCTGAAACTTAGTGGGTATAATGATATTTAATAATTAAATAGCGAGATGAGGCGCATCGATCATCAGTAACTTATTAATCATTAATTCTCGGGGATTATAATAAGTGAAAGGGTAAGATGCCGAAACGGTCTATTTTTCGAGAGGTAGGCTGTTGGGTCACTAGGTTAAGAGCTAATGACTTGTCATTATTATAATGATAATGGAGTGCATCACTTGTATATAAACTTTAACAAGTCCGGCATTCCGGGCTTGTTTTTTTATTATCTGAAAATTATCTCGTTCTTTAATAACATTATTAGGAGGAATTTTAATGGTAAAAGTTGCAGTTGTTGGCGCTACCGGCGTTGTAGGTAGCAAATTGATTGAAATGTTGGAGCATTATGAAATTAAATATGATGAACTGGTATTATTTGCTTCTAAAAGATCTGCCGGTAAGGAAGTTTCAATCAGTGGACAAACATATGTTATTCAAGAACTTACTGAAGAAAGAGCACAGGAGAAGTTTGACTATGTCGTGATGAGTGCCGGCGGATCAACGAGTGAAAAGTTCGCCCCGCTGTTTGAAGAAAGCGGCGCAATCGTCATAGACAACTCCAGCCACTGGAGAATGAAAGAAGATGTGGACCTGATCGTCCCTGAGATCAATAAGCCGAAATTCAAAAGAAATATCATAGCGAACCCGAACTGTTCAACGATTCAATCGGTTGTAGCTCTGCAGCCGCTGCAGGATAAATTTGGAGTCAAAAGAGTCCATTACGCAACTTATCAAAGTGTCTCAGGTTCAGGTGAAGGCGGTATACGCGACCTGGAGGAAGGTGCCAATGGAGCAGAACCGACCACCTATCCTCACCCTATCTACAATAATGTTCTGCCTCACATCGATGATTTTCTGGATGACGGCTATACAAAAGAAGAAAAGAAAATGATAGATGAAACAAAGAAAATATTGGAAGATGATTCCATCGACGTTACTGCAACATGTGTCAGAGTTCCAATCGTCACAAGCCACGCAGTCCAGATGAACGTCACTCTTGATAACGAGGCGACAGTGGATGAAGTGAAAAAAGCATTTGAAGGTTTTCCTCACATTGTAGTTATGGATAATCCGGAAAATAATGAGTACCCGACACCGCTTGATGCAGCAGACCGTTCCGAAATCTTTGTCGGCAGAATCCGCAAAGACCCTACTCTTCCGAATACATTCCATGTCTGGTGTGTAGGAGACAATTTATTAAAAGGAGCGGCACAGAACACTGTCCAGATTCTGAAGTCATTAATGGATAATAATAATTAATAGGAGTGTTATATATGAACCCGATTTTTGAAGGTATTGGAGTTGCAATGACTACCCCGTTTAATAATAACGAAGTTGACTATGACGCTTTTAGCAGACATATAGAATATTTAATCGAAAACGATACCCAGGCACTGATCATCAACGGAACGACAGGTGAATCCCCTACCCTGACAAGTGAGGAGATCAGACAATTGATCGAAGTGGGAATCGAAACAGCTGACGGCCGTATACCGGTCATCGCAGGAACAGGTACAAATTCGACCATGAATTCAATTGAACTGTCGAAGTTTGCGATGGATGCAGGTGCAGACGGTGTAATGCTGATTACTCCGTACTACAACAAGTCTAATCAGAAAGGTCTTGTTGCACATTTCAGTGCGATTGCAGATGCAATCGACATACCTGTCATTCTTTATAACGTACCCGGCAGAACAGGAATGACCATCGAGCCGGAAACGGTTCTTGAATTGAGCGGCCATCCTAATATAGTCGCATTGAAAGATGCGGTCGGAGACTTGAACTATACTATCAAAGTATTGAACATGATCGACCAGGATGAATTCGTACTGTACAGCGGCAATGATGATAACTTTGCCGATTTCATCCAGCTTGGCGGAAAAGGTCTGATCAGTGTTGTGGGCAATGTCATTCCGGGAGAGCTTCAGAACGTCTATGAAAGAATGGTTTCCGGCGACTACACTGCGAAGCATACTTTCACAAGTCTTATGCCGGTGATTGATGCTGTACAGGTGGACGTCAACCCTATTCCAATCAAAGTGCTGACAAGTGAACTCGGCTTCGGCAACTATGAATTGAGACTGCCTTTATTGCCTGTGGAAACACAGACGCGTGATGAAATTGTAAAAGCATATGAGAATTTCAAAGAAGGATCAAGAGTATGAAGGTTCTGCTCATAGGCTATGGTGCAATGAATAAGATCACTGAACGTCTGCTTATAGAAGCGGGACACGAAGTGGTCGGTGTCATTGCGCGCACAAACGATTCAGACTATCCGGAATATGAAAATATCGATGATGCCGGCGCAGATGCAGCGATTGATTTTTCCAATCCTGAACTGCTGCTGCCGTTGATTGAAAAAGACTTTAAAACACCTGTCGTCATTGCCACAACAGGTGAAAAAGACACAATCGTCGACACGTTGAAATCGAGAAGCGAAAGCGCTCCGGTTTTCTTCAGTGCGAATATGAGTTATGGTGTACATGTTCTGAACAACCTGCTGCAAAGCGCATTGGAACAGCTCGATGATTTCGATCTTGAACTCATCGAAGCCCACCATAATAAAAAAGTCGACGCACCAAGCGGTACACTGGTAAAGCTTCTTGATACAGCACTTGAACATCGCGACAGCAGTCACGCAGTCTATGACCGCTCCGATGTCTACCAGCAGAGAGATGAGAAAGAAATCGGTGTATCGGCCATCAGGGGCGGTACCATTGTGGGTGAACACACTGCGCTGTTTGCAGGACTTGATGAAGTGATTGAAATCAGACATCGCGCACAGTCGAAAGAGATATTTGCAAACGGCGCGATAAAAGCAGCAGAAGTATTACAGAATAAGGATGTCGGTTTTTACGATTATAATAATTTATTTAAAGGAGAATAATTGATGGAAAAGTTTACAGCAGAGGACATAATTCAATATATATCGGATGCTAAGAAGGAAACACCAGTAAAAGTACATGCAAATGGAAGTTTCGGGGATGTAGCCTTCCCTGATAACTTTAAAGTTTTTGGATGCAAGAGCTCAAAGACGATCTTTGCAGATTATGATGAATTCAATGAATTCTATAATGATAATAAAGATATTTTTACAGAGATAGAAATTGAACAGGACCGCAGAAATTCAGCTATTCCATTAAAAGATCTGACAAATACAAAAGCGCGTATCGAACCTGGTGCGTTCATCCGTGAGCATGCAGTAATCGAAGACGGTGCAGTGATCATGATGGGTGCAACTATCAATATCGGTGCAATCGTCGGCGAAGGCACGATGGTCGATATGAATGCTTCCCTCGGTGGCCGTGCGACGACAGGAAAAAATGTTCATGTCGGTGCAGGTGCAGTACTTGCGGGTGTCATCGAACCGCCAAGCGCTTCCCCTGTCGTCATCGAAGATGACGTTCTGATCGGTGCAAACGCAGTCATTTTAGAAGGTGTACGTGTAGGAAAAGGCGCTATTGTGGCAGCAGGCGCAATCGTTACGGAAGATGTACCTGAAGGTGCAGTCGTTGCGGGTACTCCTGCGAGAGTCATCAAACAGGCAAGTGAAGTTGAAGGCTCAAAAAGAGAAATTGTCTCTGCATTAAGGAAATTAAATGACTGAGATTGAATTTGTAACAAAACATCGAAGGTCTCTGCATGAAAATCCCGAACTCAGCATGAATGAGTTCGAAACAACATCATATATAATAGAGATTATAGAATCTCTGGGTGTTGATTATACGCAACCACTTCCTACAGGGGTGGTTGCGTATTTAAAAGGGAGCAGTAATACAACCCTTGGATTTCGAGCAGATATTGACGCGCTGCCAATACACGAAGAGAACGATGTGCCCTACAAAAGTAAAAATGAAGGCGTAATGCATGCGTGCGGTCATGACGGACACACGGCCGCGCTGCTTTTATTCCTCAAAAGATGCAAGAATTTAAAAGATGAAGGTGCACTCCCGCATAACTGCTATTTCATATTCCAGCCGAGTGAAGAAACGATGGCCGGTGCAAAACAGCTTATAGACAAGTGGACGGACCGACAGCCGATCGATGCGATATTCGGCATTCATATCATGCCTGATGAAACCACAGGTCTTGCCCTCTTCAGGGATAATGAGATCACAGCAAGTGCGACTGAATACCGGTTTTATATTAACGGCTTGTCTGCCCATGTGGCAAATAAGCATAACGGTAAATCTGCGGTCGAAGCACTGATGTTCATCACACGTGAAATTACTCAGATTCAGCAGTTCCATCTGGATGGTCTGAACCGTAACATCATCCATATCGGACAGATGAATGCCGGTGAAGCCATTAACACGGTGCCGTCAAACGGCTATCTTGAAGGGACTATCAGAACGTATGAGGAAGATGATCTTGGCATCATAAAGAACCATATGGAAAAAATAAAAACCAGTGCGATGAATTTGTATGACTGTGAAATTGAACTGACATACAATGAAGGTTATCCGCCTGTTAAAAATACGCCGGCACTGCAGGATGTTGTATATGACAGCGTCCAGGCGACAGGAATGGAAGCCGTAATAAAAGATAAGCCGTATCTGTTCGGAGAAGATTTCAGCTTTTACGATGAGATTGCTCCGACATACTTTATATTTGTCGGTGCCCAGGACACGGCACAGGACTTTACAAGCAGTCTGCATACTTCTACATTCAACTTTGATGAATCGGTACTGATCAAAGTCGCAGACTATTATGAAAATATATTAAAGAATTATAGTAACTGAGGTTGATAAAATGAGCGGGATATTGACGATAGACAAAGAAAAGCTTGTCACACAGGCAAATCAGATACAAGGCGGCGTACCAACAATTGCCGTCGTGAAAAACAATGCCTATAACTTTGGGCTGGAACTTGCAGTCCGGGCATTTCTGGAAGCGGGTATCACCGCTTTTGCAACAACCTCTTTGAGAGAAGCAGAAGAGATAAGGGAAATCACTGAGGATTCAATGGTATTTCTATTGAACCCGACTTATGAATTTGAAGTCGTAAAATCATTGAACTTAAGCATGACCCTCCCCTCCCTTGAGTACTATCATAAGTATTTCGAGGACCTGAAAGGCGTCAAGGTACACATAGAATATGCAGGACTTTTTAACCGTTCCGGCTTTGAGTCATTCAGCCAGGTGTCGGAGGCGCTCGGTCATCAAATGACTTTGGATGAGCAGGAGAGATTTAATATACAGGGCGCATGGTGTCACTTCGGCTATGCTGATGAATTTGACGGCACTTATGAGATGGAACGGAAGCAATGGATGGATTTTATCAGTCACTTTAAAGAACTGAATATGGAGCTTGAATATATCCACTCCCAAAATACAGCGAGTTTCTCAAGAGACGGGCTGCTTGATGGGCACACTCATACGAGGCTTGGTATCGGGTTATACGGCTCCAAGCCCTATACCGGTCTAAATGAGGACATGTTCATGCAGCCGTTCGATCTTTATTCCACTGTTGTACAGATCAGGGATATGGATGTAGATATGCCAATGGGTTACGGCGGTTCATTTGTCGCAGACAGAAAAACGAAGGTGGCTGTTGTGGATATCGGCTACGGTGACGGGGTGCTCAGAAAACGTGCAGAGTATGACTGTCTGATAAACGGCAAGAGATATCCCATCGTCACTTTGATGATGAGCCATATGCTTGTAGAAGTTGACGAAGATGTCTCCATTAATGATAAAGTGTATATATATCATCCGGAAATGCGTCTGGATGAATACACATTTAAAGGTGTCGGTGCAAACTCCGAACAGCTTGCTACATTAAACTACAATACTTTGACAAAGGAGATTATACATGACTCTTGAATATCATAATGATAAACTTCAGTTCAGCGGCCAGGATGTTACAAATCTGGCGGATCAATACGGCACACCACTCATCATTTATGATGAAGTCCATATGCGGGACATGATGAGACGCTTTCACACAGTACTCTCTTCCCATCTGGACAATTATTCTGTGTCATATGCTTCAAAAGCATTCACTGCACTGCAGATGATCAATTTATTAAAAGAAGAAGATATGGAAATTGATGTTGTTTCATCAGGGGAATTATATACAGCGATCAAAGGCGGGTTCTCACCTTCACTGATCAAGTTCCATGGAAATAATAAAACCGTCGAAGAACTGGAATTTGCACTCGATCAGGGAGTCGGACTGTTCATCATCGATTCTCTCGATGAAGTGGCACTTCTGAATAATCTCGCAAAAGATCCTGTCGATGTGCTTATCAGAGTGAATCCCGGGGTGGACGTAGATACACACGAGTTTATATCCACGGGTCAGACAGACAGCAAATTCGGCCTGTCCATCGTGGATGGTACTGCGCTGAAAGCCGTTATGGATCTGGATAAAGCAGAAAATTTAAATTTTAAAGGGATACACTATCATCTGGGCAGCCAGCTGTCAGATCCGGCACCGTTCGTCAATGCACTGACTGCTGTCTATGACTGGCTGAATGCTCATGGGATTGATATAGAGATATTGAATATGGGCGGCGGATTTGGTGTCAGATATACTGATGAAGATATCAGGTTCCCGATCGAGGAAGGTTTTGAAGAAATCCTTACACAGCTCAAAAGAGTCTGCGCCCAATATGACCTTGAACTGCCCCATGTCATTATTGAACCCGGACGCTCGATTGCCGCTGAAGCGGCTGTCACAGTCTATGAGATCGGCACGGTCAAAGATATCCCGGGTGTCAGCAGGTATGTGTCCATAAACGGTGGTATGAGCGACCACATACGTACACCGCTCTACGGGGCCGAATATGATATAATGCCCGTTAAAAAGCAAACTGATGACGTAGAGAGCATATCTTCACATGTAGTCGGCAAACTTTGTGAGTCAGGTGACATTGTAGGTAGAAATAAACCACTGCCTTCGAATATCGGACGTGGTGACTATGTTGCTGTAAAAACAACAGGGGCCTATCACTACTCCATGGCATCGAATTATAATCAGATGCAGAAACCTGCCGTCATTTTCATCTCGCCGCACGGTGTGAAGCAGGTCATAAAGCGTCAGACACTTGATCAGCTTATCCAGAATGATGTACTCACAGAAGAATAAAGGCAATAAAAATGCCCCATTACTTTTAAAGTAATGGGGTTTAATTTACAATCTATGACAATCGTTAATTAAATTTTTTTATTATAGTTTAACAACGTTAGCAGCCTGTGGACCGCGGTCGCCTTCAACTACTTCAAATTCTACTGATTGACCTTCTTCAAGAGATTTGTAACCTTCTTGATTGATTGCTGAGAAGTGAACGAATACATCGTTTTCTCCTTCGATCTCGATAAAACCAAAACCTTTTTCTGCATTAAACCATTTTACTGTACCTTGTTTCATTAATTGTTCCTCCAAAAAGACTATATTACAATAGTGAATAAAAGCATAAACCTGAAAAAATAGAAAATCTAGTCTTTCTTTAATATGTTTCTATTGCCTATTGATATCTAAAGTATACTAGACAATGTACACTTTTGCAAACCCAATTTCATAAAATATTCATAATCTTCGGCACTTCCATAAAAGTGTTATCTTTCATGCATAACGGTGTATAAAATATTTGAAGATCTTCTTCACAGTCTTCACAATATTCGAGTTCGCAAGCATTATAAAATGCAATCAGACGGTACTTCCCCTTTTGATAAGTATGGTACTCTTCAGCCATCTGCCTGATTAATTTTTCATAGTAATCCACCATGCTCATTTCAGAATTAAAATCTTTAATATTGATTAAGTCATTCTGCCATCCTTCAAATAGCCACCAACCTTCATAATCAGCTTTTAAAACGGCCACTTGATACATTTTAAAAACCCCTATCTATCATAATAAGATAATAGTCATATTATATACGCGAATAATTAGCAATATCAAGGAGAAGGTTTTATAATTATATATAAGAGGTGTAAATATGGAAGCAAAACTTATTACTTTAAGCGGAAGAGTACAAGGTGTAGGATTTAGATACCACAGTAAAATGATTGCTGATAAACTGGGCATTACAGGTTATGCAAAAAATTTGACGGAAGATGTTGAAATCCTGGCTCAGGGAGAGAAAGATGCTCTGGAAACCTTTGTAAAGAAAGTCTCAGAAGGCGCCTCCCCCGGTTCCAGTGTAGAGGACTACACCGTCCAATCTGTGGATACTGATGATAAATACCAAAAATTTAAAACATTATGATGATTGCAGGTGTTACAAATGAAATTTAAGATTTCACATTGGACTGCATCGATTGTGGCTGTACCGGTTTCAGTAGTGACTGGTTTAATTTCCATGCTCGCTTTGGACATCCACCTTATCTATGATGTGCTGGTCGGTGCAGGCGGATTTTTTGCAGCTTACCTGCCTACGCAATCTGTAAGCCTGAATAGACAGTTAAAAAAATACGGATTGACTAAAAGTGAATATAAATATATTCAAAATCAGATGAAAGAAGCCAAAGAAAAACTGAATCGCCTCAGACAAAGCTATTATAATATCCGTACTCTGAAGGATGCGAAGTTGATATTTGATATTAACCGTATCGTTAAATCGATTATCAATACAGTCGAAGATGATCCAAAGATATTTTATAATGTGCAGCAATTTTTCCATTCGAACCTGGATTCGGCGGTAAATACGATTGAACAGTATTTATTCTTATATAAGATGCCTGGGAAATCGAAAGAAGAAAAAATCAAACTGCACGAAACCCGTCTTTCTTTATTGGAACTGAAAAGAACACTTCAGGCCAACTTATCCCATATGAACCGCTCGACTTATCAATCACTTGAAGTGGAAAAAGAAATCATAAGCATGAATAAGCGCAGAAGCGACAAAAGAATGCAGCTTGATAACAAGTTACACAAACAAAAAGTGGAAATTCCTAAAAAGGAACAGGAAAAAGTAAAAGTCCGTAGGAGTGAAAATAATGAATCAAGATAATACAAAAGATTTAAAAGATGAACTTTTGAGCGATCCCTTTGCGTCTTCCCAGGCCCAGGACCTCCCCTCTCTCCAGCCTGAACAGCCGGATACCGCACAGGATGGCAATAAAAGCGTATTGACCACATTCAAAGAGAGATTCAGCGAAGATGATATGAAACGCATCCAGGATATAAAATCCAAAATTGAACCGTTGGACAACGATGCATTAATCACTTATGGTTCGAATGCTCAGCAGGCCCTTTCAAAATTTTCACATCAGATGCTGAATGAAGTACAGTCCAAGGACGTCGGTCCTATCGGTGAAACATTGGAAAGTCTGATGAAGAAACTGAAGGAAATAGATCCTGATGAATTGACCAACGACAAGAAAAATATTGTCAGCCGTTTATTCGGCCGTATGAAAAAGTCTGTCAATGAGTTGATATCCAAACATCAGAGCGTGGCATCTCAGGTCGACCGGATCAGTATACAGCTGGAACACGCAAAAGAAATCCTTGTGAAAGATGTGCATCTTCTGGATAATCTATATGATCAGAATAAAGACTATTTTGATGCGATTAATATTTATATCGCTGCTGCAGAACTGAAAAAAGAGGAGATTGAAACAGAAGTCCTGCCTGCACTGAGGGAAAAGGCAGACCAGTCGGGTAATCAGATGGATGTGCAGGATGTCAATGATATGATGCAATACGTCAACCGTCTGGAAAAAAGACTGCATGATCTGAAACTCTCCAGACAGATTACATTGCAATCCGCACCTCAGATCCGCATGATCCAAAACATCAACCAGACGCTTGCTGAAAAGATTCAAAGTTCCATACTGACAAGCATACCACTTTGGAAAAATCAGATGGCAATCGCACTGACACTGCTCAGACAGGAGTCGGCATCGAAAGCTCAGCAGGCAGTGACAAATACAACGAATGATTTACTGACAAAGAACTCTGAAATGCTCAAGCAGAACTCTCTCAGGACAGCACGTGAAAACGAACGAGGCATCGTCGACATTGAAACGCTTAAGACGACGCAGGACAACCTGGTTACTACCATCGAAGAAACATTGCAGATTCAGGCTGAAGGTTCCCAAAAACGTAAAGAAGCTGAAACTGAACTTGTCCAGATGGAAGAAGATCTGAAGACAAGACTTCTGCAGCTTAAAGAAGAACACAGATACTGATAATTTGTTCAAATGAAAATCCGGAGCATCCGCTGATTTAGGGATGTTCCGGTTTTATATTTTTAATCTTACTGTCTTCTGTGAACCACTTAAAAGAGCTGCATGGCTAGAAATATTACAAAGGTGACTGTGATGCTGCTGAGCAATGTACTGTAAAGTACGATCTGTGCGTGAAGCTCCGGCTCTACGTCATATTCGAGAGCAAGTGTTGCTGTGTTCCGTGACGTCGGAAATGCACTGGCAATGAGTAATGACTGGGCAATAACACCCTCAATACCAAGTGCGTATATTAAAAGTAAGGCAACAGTCGGCCCCATGATCAATCTGCCTGCCAGGCTCCATGGAATCACTTTTTGGAAAGATCTGATCTTAATACTTTCGAGCTGAGCACCGAGTAAAATCAATGCGAGTGCTGCAAAACCCCCTGCCAGCTGTTCTATCGGTATAAGGAGGAATGTTGGTATCGATGCATCAAAAACTTTAAAGAGCAATGCGATGACCAGTGCATGAATGATTGGCAGTTTGAGCAGATCCCTGATTAATTCAAAAATGGTTTTGCTAGTTGAGATCAAGTTATATAAACCATAAGTGAAGGTTAATAAGTTTTGTACCACCAACACAATAATCTGTACCGACACACCCAATGGATTCGAACTGAATACCAATTGACTGACAGGCAGTCCGTAGTTTCCCGAGTTCATCAGTGATATGCTGTTTTTCAGGGCTGTCGCCTCTGCCTGTTCCAGGTTCAGCAACCGGCTGATGATGTTACTGAGCATGATTAAAATGGATATGAATAAAGTAAGATATAAAAACAGTTGAATCACAAGAGAAAGGTTGATTTCAGCATAATAAATATTAATAAAAACTGCTGCGGGCATAAAACAGTATGTGACCAGATTGGCTATCGGTCTCAGTCTGAATTGGAATTTCCTCTGAAGCAACAGTCCAATTCCAAGAAGTATTAAAATTGGGAGGATTACGTCCATAAAAACAGGAACGATATAGTTCAATTCCACTCATCTCTTTTCTGTACCATAAGATAACCTTATTATAACATTTATAATTGATAAGTAATAGTGAATTATACATATGAAAAACTTATTATAAACGATAAAAAGAAGAAGAGC
>DEQG01000132.1:41736-69822 GCA_002360325.1 Salinicoccus sp. UBA3372
GTAACCGACAATATAGCCGATGATCAACAATGGAATCCATTCGAATGAAGTTTCAAATAACGGCATAGCTTCCAGAAATGAGAAGTTTGCCCATTCATTTCTATGAACAACTGCAAGTACGCTCGTAATAATAATGATTACGATTGGTATTTGCAGAGCCAATCTCGGTGACGGTACAAAGTAACTGAAGATTAGTAAGAGCACAGAAGCCATCGCTACCGGATAAATGATGGATAGAACAGGTACACTTGTTGTTATTACCTGATCGAGACCCTGGTTGGCAAGGCCGAATGAAATCAATGTAAAGATGACTACAAAAGCTCTATAAGGTATTTTAGGCACGATACTGTTGAAGTATTCACTCACTGCAACAATCAGTCCTGCTCCGGTAGTTATACACGCCAAAAGTACAATGACACCCAGCAGTATCGCTCCGAATCCACCGTATGCATCAGATGAAATGAACGTCAGCAGGAAAGTGCCGAGGTTCTGTTCATCCGGAATCGAGCTGCCAAGATCTACTTTGTTACCCAGCCAGCCCAGAGAAACGTATACAAGGCCAAGTAAAAGTGCTGCCAGTGAAGCAGACTTTATTGTTCCAAATAATAAAGATTTTCTATCTTTGACGCCTGTAGCACGTATAGCATTCAGTACGATTACAGAGAAAGCAATGGCGGCAATGGCATCCATTGTCAAGTAACCTTCCTGGAAGCCTGCAGCGAATGGTGCATCTGCATTAAAACTTTCTCCTACAGGGTTAACCGGATTTGATATGTACATTATAATAGCAGTACCAACAAGCAGCAATATTGAAATTAACAAGAGCGGTGTTAAAACTTTACCGATACTGTCAGCCAAAGTGCCCGGACTCCAGCTTAATGCAAATACTATTATGAAAAATATCAGTGAAAATACTAATAGCGCAATAGTACTTGGTGAATCAAGAAATGGGATAAGACTCATTTCATATGCCGTTGTTGCAGTTCTCGGAATCGCAAAAAACGGTCCGATTGTTAAATAAATTACTACCAGCAGCCCGATAGCAAAAGCTGGATGAATCGCCTTTAAAGATTCTTTATAACCTTCTTTGGATATCGACCCTACGATAACACCCAGCAGCGGCAGGCCTACCCCGGTGATGACAAAGCCGAGAATTGCCAGCCAAAAATGCTCGCCGCTTACAAATCCAAGGCCAGGCGGGAAGATTAAGTTACCTGCACCAAAGAACATTGCAAACAGCATAAAACCTACTACAAAAACATTCTTATTACTCATTTGCGAACCTCCGTGTAAACTGAAATTATAGAACTAGTCTACATGATAAATCAAGTAATGTCCATAAGATTTAAAACTTTCAGATATTTGACAGAATTGTTAATTAAAGAGCTTATCTGGTAATTGATAATAAAATTTTATTCAGCAGATTTGCAGTTGCGTCAGGAATCTCTTCAGCATGCTTGACAATGATAGTATTGTTGCCATATATATCTTTAATGGATTCAAGTGTCTGCTCGTCGCTGTCTTCACTTATAAAAATATTGATGACATTAATGTTTCGTCTGTTCGCAATGGTCACTGCTTCATGCGTATCGACAATCCCATTCTGATTGTAATTCTCAGCACTTGGCAGGCCGTCTGAAAACATGATGATGAACTGATCTGTCTCACTATGGTTTTCCAGCAATGATATTTCATGCTTTAGTATAAACCCGTCTCTGTTGTCCCCTGAAGATTCGATGCCGAGTATTGATACAGGATAATAGTATTGTGATTTCTCAAAAGTTAAATGTTCATAGATTTTATTGGGAAAATTATTTGGACTCACTTCGAAAGTATCCTCATGATGTGAAATGATACGGTGTTTGATATTCAATGATTTCAGTATATGGTTGAAAACAATCACGGCTGAAATCGTCTCTTCCAAGTGTGATTCCATGGAAAAGGACTGATCAATGATCAACGTAAAGATTGCATCTATATCAGCAGATTCCGAATCTTCTTTTATAAAAAGTTTATGACTGCCTTCTATTATCGGCATAACCGGATTTTTCATCAATTTACCGCTGGATTGATGTTTACGTACTTCATTCAGCTTAAAATTCAGAAGCTGTTGTATGTCGCCTATTACTGTTTTTGTAAGATGCCCGTATCGATTGTAAAGTTCACGGTATTTCTGATAATCACTCAATTTCACTTTAGGCTGGGAGATTTCAAGCAGTGCATACTGGTTTGTTGATGACAGGTCCCTGAATTTATTGCCGCCTGTATTTTTTCCAAAACCCTCATTGAATTCACTGACATCATCATCATACATATTCACTTTTTTACTGTCGGATTTTTGAGAATTGAGGGCGTCTCCCACTTCTCCGAGCACTGTTGCCTCTTTAGCAGCGCCGCTTGTTTTAGTGATCACTTCACTTTTATCCTCTTGATCATCATAGCTGTCGTCGGAAAATAAAGTTTCAGAATCTTTTCTGAATTCACTGGTCTTATTAAATTCATGAACGTCACTGAAAGACATATCATGCAGAGAAATGACTGTCTGATTCTCAAGTTTAAATTCATCAGTCAGACGCGTATAGAAATCATTGGCCAGTTCAATGCTTTCTGCTGTGGAATCAGAAGAAAGATTATAGTTTGAACCGTAAAATTCCATTACTTCTTCAAAATCCAATATTTTTAAGTTCAGAAGATATAAAAATTCATCAGCTTTGTTTCTGGTCTGCTTTGAATAATGACTTTTAAGAATCCGATCCCCTTCTTTAAAGAGGTTTTTTATTACCGGTCTCTTATCAATGCTGTTTTTCCTAAGTCTTGAATGTTCTATCGAAAGGAATATCTGCTGAAGCAGTTTGTCTTTATCCTTCAATTCGTCATACTTGGAGTAGTCGAGAACAGAAGGTGCCGTAAAGTGCGTGAAAATATCATGCTTAAACCCATTCAACTCAGTAATGTCCGAACGGTGCTTCCAAAACATGCTGAAATTCATGACATTTTTCTGAGGGTTGTAATATGAGTGTTTTTGTACATTGACTGTTAAATTCGGTTCTTCGAATAGCAGGCGTGACAAATCAGTCAGCTCCATCATATTTTTGGAGTCCACGAGTTCATCATTAAATTTAATAAAAGAATAGCTCATATTTTAATCACAACTCAAAATGTAGTTTAAAAGCATTATAAATTGCTGTTTTCTCTTGTTCATTATCCAGTTTATCTATTATAGCTCTTTTTAATGCTCTTGACTCTGTAATAAGAGTACTCAGATCAGCCAGGTCTATCAAGCTTCTGACACTGGATGATTCTTTTGATATTTGCCCCTGTGTTGTCATAATGACGAGATCTTTATGAAAATCAGTCAGTTTTTTCAAAATGTCATCATCATCCTGTATACTCTGATTCTGTAAAATTGCCAGAAGAGCATCCTCGGAAACATAATCAATTTCTACGATATTAAAGCGGTTGAGCAGAGCTTCATTCATAGGCATTGTTCCTGCGTATCCTATATTGATGGCAGCAATGACCAAAAAGTCTTCATGTGCCACGATTTCCTCGCCGGTCAACGGATTTGTCATAGTTCTGCGGTAATCGAGCGCTGCGTTCAATATTGGCAGTACTTCCGGCTTTGCCATGTTTATTTCATCAATATACAATATGAAACCATTCTTCATTGCACGGACCACCGGTCCGTCGATAAAGACGATTTCCTGTCTGTCATCTTCATACTCGATTGTTTTAAAGCCGAGTAATGCTTCGATATCGATATCCACTGAACAGTTGATACTGATCATGTCCTGGTCCATATCAGCGGAGAGGTCATCCGCCAGCCTCGTCTTCCCTGCACCGGTCGGTCCCTTTAATAGAAGGTTTTTCCCCAGCTTTAAAATGTTCAGGGAGTCTTCTTTAATCGTTGAATCTTCATGTTCAAACTTATGATATTTCATATCAGTCATTCACATCTTCAAAATACGTCTTATAGTAACCGCCGACTTTACCGGAGTTGTCCTTGACGAAAATATATTCTTCAGTTTCATTTACAACAGTATAAGTCTTTCCTTCAGTCAGCATATCATTAACTTTGTATTTTTCTGCATCAGTGTGTTTCACCCGGACAGTTCTTAAATTATTATTCTGCCATGTTTCATGTAACATTATTAATCAATCTCCATTCCTAATTAGTAAAGTCATTATATTTTAACATAAAAAAGCAAGATACCAGAAACAGTATCTTGCTTTGAATTTAATCTTAGCCTTCCAATAGTAAGTCTTCAGGGTTTTCAATCAGTTCCTTGATCGTCTTAAGGAAGTTTACTGATTCTTTACCGTCTATCACTCTGTGATCATAGCTCAATGCAATGTACATCATCGGACGTACTTCTATGGAGCCATCTGGCATTGCAACCGGACGCTTTTGAATTGTATGCATGCCGAGGATACCAGCCTGCGTACCATTCATGATCGGTGTGGATAGCAATGAACCGAATACGCCGCCATTCGTAATAGTGAATGAACCGCCGGTCATTTCATCCAGTGATAATTTCTTCTCGGTTGCCTTGTTCGCAAGACCTGCGATATCAGCTTCGATTTCAGCAAATGTTTTACGGTCACAGTTTCTGACAACCGGAACGACCAGCCCTTCATCGGTAGATACTGCGACACCGACATCATAGAACTGTTTGTAGATCATTTCATCTCCCTCAATTTCAGCATTTACAGCAGGGTATTGTCTCAGTGCTGCCACTGATGCTTTAGTGAAGAATGACATGAAACCAAGACGTGTGCCGTCATGCTTTTCCTGGAACGCTTCTTTTTTACGTTTTCTGAGTTCCATGACATTCGTCATATCAACTTCATTGAAAGTTGTGAGCATTGCCGTATTCTGTTTAACCTCGTGCAGACGTTTAGCAATAGTCTGACGGCGTCTGGACATCTTTTCTCTGATGACCGGTTTTTCAGGCTCTGTACTTGCCGGTTTAGATTCAGATTTTTCTTCTGATTTCTTGCCTTCTGATTTCTGATTGGCCTGAGAAGCTTCATGGTTCTCTACATCCTGTGAACGGACATGCCCTCTAGGATCACCAGCATTGATATCTTTAAGTGAAAGACCTTTTTCTCTTGCCAGTTTTCTTGCTGCGGGAGAAGCGATGATGCGGTCTGATCCTTCAGTGTCATCAGAACCTGCATCCTCTTTTGGCTGAGAGTCTGATTCCGATTTTTTCTCATCATCTTTGGAAGCTTTTTCCTTATCATCTTTCTTGTCTTCTTTTTCATCATCTTTTTGGTCTTCTGAAGGCGATGCTTCACCGTTTTCATCAACAACGGCAATCACTTGTCCAACTTCGACAGTGTCCCCTTCTTCTGCTTTAAGTTCTGTGATTACACCTGCCTCTTCACTGATAACTTCGACGTTGACTTTATCAGTTTCAAGTTCTAATATATTTTCACCTTTCTCTACAGAGTCACCTACACCTTTTAACCATGACGCAATTGTTCCTTCTGAAATCGATTCAGCTAATTCTGGTATTCTTACTTCAGCCATTATTCATCCTCCTGCACTTTCATTGCTTTTTCTATAATATTTTGTTGAATCTTTTTATAAGTCTCTCCATCACCTTCAGCTGGTGAAGATGAAACCGGACGGCCGACATATGACCTTTTTACATTTTGCGGTAGAATATCAAGGATTTTTGGAAGCACAGAACTGTACGCTCCCATATTCTTCGGTTCTTCCTGTACGAATCTCACTTCGTCGAGATTTTCAATGCTGTCGAGAACTTCCTTTATCTCTTCGCCTGGGAAAGGATAAAGCTGTTCAACTCTAATGAGCACGATTTCTTCCGGATTATTGTCCTTTTGATAGTTCAGCAGATCCACTGCCATCTTACCATGTGCCAGGAGCACTTTTTTAACCTTGGATTTATCATGTTTTTCGACAATTATCTCTCTGAAATGATTGTCTATAAATTTATCTACAGGGTTACTTACAAGCTGATTTCTGAGTAAGCTTTTTGGGGACATGACCACCAGCGGTCTCATCTTATCAGTGTTCAGATATTTCGCCTGTCTTCTCAATAAATAGAAGTAGTTTGCAGTACTTGTCAGATTGACTACTGTCATGTTCTGGTTCGCGCCTAAATGAAGAAACCTTTCCAGTCTCGCACTTGAATGTTCAGGACCGGAACCTTCCTGGCCGTGTGGCAGGAAAAGTGTAAACCCGCTTGTTTCTCCCCATTTGGCATTTCCTGATGACATGAAGTTATCAAAGTAAACCTGTGCCATGTTGGCAAAGTCACCATATTGTGCTTCCCAAATAACAAGAGATTCCTTATTTTCAACGTTGTATCCATAATCAAAACCGACTACGGCTGCCTCTGATAAAGGAGAGTTATGAATATCAAATGTTGCCTTTATATCCGGTACATGATGCAGTGGAATGTATTCTTCCCCATTCTCTGAGTCATGAAGTACCGCATGTCTATGGGCAAAAGTACCTCTTTGAGAATCCTGGCCGGTTAATCTGATCGGCGTACCATCCTGATTGATAGTTGCAAATGCCAAAGCTTCCGCATGGGCCCAGTCCACGAGTGCTGAATCATCCTCGAAAGGCAGTTTGCGGCGGTCCAGCACCTGCTTTAATTTCTTGAATACTGTAAAGTTTTCAGGATATTCGAATAATGCATCATTGATTTCTTTTAATCGTTCACGGGTGATTTCAGGTTCTGGTTCGTTCTCCAGGCCTTCCTGAATTGTTTCAGGCACCTCGATTTCGGATTTGATGACAGTGTCCGCTTTATCGATTTTATCATGTGCAGCACGCATTTCTTTTTGTGCATCTTCTATGATGTTCTCTTTTTCCTCTTTTGAAATGATTTTCTCATCAACCAGCTGACCGCCGTATATATGCTCAATTGTATCGTGCGCTTTCACTTCTTTATAGAGCATCGGATTGGTTGTACTTGGTTCGTCCATTTCATTATGGCCGTAACGGCGATATCCGATTAAATTGATGACCGCATCTTTATTGAACTCCTGACGATATTTAAGAGCGAGTTCAATCGTTCTGAGCACATGCTCCGGCTTGTCGGCGTTAACATGAAATACCGGCAGGTTGAAACTTAATGCAGCATCTGATGCATGGTCGGTTGAACGGGCATCGAATTCCTCGGTCGTAAAACCGACTCTGTTATTGGCAACTATGTGAATAGAGCCGCCTGTTGTGTAGCCGTCCAATTTACCAAGGTTCAGAGATTCAAAAACAACCCCTTGTGCAGGAAATGCAGCATCGCCATGGACTAAAACAGCCAATGAGCGGTTGAAATCCAGGTTAGGCAGACCATTATGGTCAGTATCTTCCTGTTCTGCTCTTGTTTTCCCCTGGACTACAGGACTCACAACCTCAAGGTGACTAGGGTTGTTTGCCAGCGTAACCTGCTGGTCAATTCCATTGTCCGTTCTCAGTTTTGAGCCGCCAAGATGATATTTAACATCCCCGACCCATCCGGAAGTCAGTGATAATGAATTATCTTCCGGCAGGAACTTCATAGGATCTGTGTGCATGAACTCACTGAGCATCATCTCATATGGTTTCTCCAAAATATGGGTCAGTACATTCAAACGTCCCCTGTGCGCCATGCCGATTTGAAGATTCGGAATATTTTCTTTAGCCATCAGCTTCAATAAATGCTCGAGCATCGGCACCATGGTATCCAGACCTTCAATGGAGAAACGCTTAGCTCCGACAAAGTTTTTATGAAGATATTTTTCAAAACCTTCAACTTTGGACAGTACTTTGAACAGTTCAATTTTTTCATCTGATTTCAGATTGACTTCATCTTGATTTTCAATTGTTTCTTTAAGCCACTGTCTTTCTTTTGAATCATTAATATGCATGTACTGGTAAGCAATAGGTCCCGTATAGACTTCATACAAGTGATTGAAAGCCTCGCTTGCATTGTCATATAAAGAGCCCAAGTGGGGACTTACCAATGAAGCAGGTACATTCTTCAACAATTCATCTGAAATACCGTGTTCTTTAAAGTCTAAAGAAGGTTTATTTTTAATCTCTGGTTCATATACAGGATAAATATCGGCTTCCAAATGACCGAAAAGTCGAATTTCGTCCAAAAGACGTAACATACCCTTTACATTTTGTTTCGCATCCTGACTTAAACTACCATCTTGTGATGTTCCTAGACTTTCAAACAATGTGCGCATTTCATCGCTGACATTGTTTGGGTTTTCTAAATAAGAATCATGAATATCAAGGAGTAAACCAAGATTCATTCCGAATCTCATTGGGGCCTCTTCATAGGCTTTCCCTTCCATCTTTGCAGCACCTCTTTAGTTTTATATGTTTTATATATTATACATTCCCATTTTAGCACTACTTAATGCTATTTTAAAGGTGGCAACTTTATGAATTGCCTTCATTTAAGGGGAATCGGATAATAACTTTTGTAAAATTTCCTTCTTCGCTTTCAAACCATACTTTACCTTTATAGTTTTCAATCAGTTTCTTTCCGATGGATAACCCTAGTCCGTTGCCTCCCTGCTGTCTGCTTCGTGATTTGTCCACTCTGTAAAATCTGTTGAAAACATTTTCAAGATCTTCTTCTGGTATACCTATACCATGGTCCATTATTATAATATCGAAATATTCATTATACTTCTCTGTCTTAGTAATAATGTATTTATACTCTGTATCATACTTTACAGCATTGTCGAGGAAAATGAGTAATAACTGCTCTAAATGATGATTATTGATCTTAAATGGTATGGATTCATCCGAGTGTTCAACTGCAAAATGATAATCGGGATGGATCTTTCTCATACTGTCGACCCGTGAGTTGATCTCATCTATGATATTTACAGTTTCCACTTCTTCCAGCTGTCTTGGATTGTTTTTTGTCAACAGTAATAATTCTTCGACCAGCTTATTGATCCGGTGCAGTTCATCGATGGATATATTCAGGGACTCTTCGAGAATTTTCGGATCATTTTTCCCCCACCGGTTGATGAGTTTCAAATGGCCCTGGATAATCTGCAGCGGAGTTCTGAGTTCGTGGGAAGCATCTTCAACAAATTGTTTCTGCTGATTGAACGACTCTTCCAGAGAATCCATCATATTATTGAAAGAAGTAACCATATAATCGGTTTCCTCGGTATCCGTAGATAATGAAAGTCGTTCCGAAACCCCTTCTCCTTCTATCCGTTTCAATTGGTTGGCGATGCTCCGAATCGGCTTAACCATCTGGGTGGAGAAAAAATAGCTGACAATCGAAGTAAATAATATTGAAAGAAAACCGATGATCAATGCAATGAGCACCATTGTCCGAATAATCAGATAATAGTTATCCAGCGGATGAATAACTGTTAAATAACCATTCCAGTACATAGTGTCAATATTGGACCGGCCAACAAGAAAATTGCCGTCACCTGTTTCCAGCGATGTGATGACTTTATCACTGACGGGTACGAAGTCTATCGGCAGGCCGCTCAACTGATCAGTCGGTTCAGTCGAAACGATATTGCCGCTCCGTGTGTACAGAATCATTGTCTGTTCATCATAAAGGCTTGTGATAATATCATTTCGTGAAATCGTGTTGATGGGCTGTGTTTCATAAATATGCTGAAGTTCCTCAAGACTTCTGTCAAGTGCCCTTTCTTCGAGATCCTTTAAATAAAGACTGGTGAAATAAATCAAAAGAGTACTGAATATCAGATAGGTGAATGATATTATCAGTGTGGATAATCTCAGCCATTTATACTTCAAGGAGTTTTTGTTCATGTTCTTATCACGTACCCGACTCCCCGGACAGTTTCTATTACTTTATGCTTATTGAACGGTTTGAGCTTATTGCGTAAATATCTTATATACACGTCCACCACATTGGTTTCAACTTCACTGTCATATCCCCATACATGTTCCAATATCTGCTCACGTCTCAGAACGATGCCGACATTTTTCATAAGAAGGTAAAGCAGTTCATATTCCGTTTTGGTAAGTTCCAATTCTGTATCATCAATTGTCACTTTGTAAGCAGAGATATCCACTGATATTCCGTGCAGTGAAAGAATTTTATTATTGTTGGACTCCGAATCGTCCGTCCTTCTCAGCATCACACGGATTCTCGCCAGAAGCTCTTCGATTTCAAACGGTTTTACTATGTAGTCATCCGCACCATAATCCAAGCCGACGACTTTGTCGTAAGTTTCTCCTTTGGCAGTAATCATGATGATCGGTGTATTTTTAGATTTACGGATTCTTCTGCATACCTCAAGACCGTTTAAAACCGGCAGCATCAAATCTAATAAGATGCAGTCATAATTATAATTCAATGCTTTGTCGAGTCCATCCTCCCCATCGGCACTCAATGTGACAGAGTATCCTTCATGGGTCAGTTCGAGCTCTATAAAACGAGCCAGATTAAGCTCATCCTCTATAACCAGTACATGCTTCAATCCATTCACTTCCTTTGTGCTATCATACCACTTTTTATTTATATGAAAAATAAAAAACACATAATATGAATTATGTGTCAGCTTGCTGTAAAATCAGGCATAGACAGCATGTAACTCTGCTGTTTTATCATCAGATTTTTCTTCACTTCAGCCCATTCATCATCAATGATTGAATAGACTATCAAGTTGCGGGGGATGCCGTGGAGCTTACGTTCTTTTCTCAATACCCCTTCCTTGGTAAAGCCGAGTCTTTCAACTGCCCGGTGGCTTCTTTCATTTCTTTCATCCACCCTGATCTGGACTCTCATCATATTTAAAGTTTCAAAGCAGAATTCAAGCAGCAGAAATTTACTGTCTGAGTTTACGAAGGACCGGTGTGTTTTTGTACCAAACCATGTCGCACCGATTTCACAGCTTTGCCGTTCATAGTCAATATGCTGTATCCTCGTACTGCCGACAACTTCTCCGGTGTTTTTCAATATAACTGCAAAAGGAATGCTTTTCAATTGATTTCTAAGTTCTATGGCGCTTTTTATCCACTCTGTCATGAGTGGCAGGGTCGTTGCCTGAAATAACATATATGACCAGATACTCTCATGGTTGATGTCCTGCAGTTCATTTACATGGCTCAACTGGAGAGGAACGAGCCTGATTCTTTCATTTTCCAACGTTATGGATTCATATAGATTTACAGCCATTTGAAATCACCTTCTTTACAATTATATAATGCAGATTAATTATAATTGCGTGAATGAAAAATGGCAATGCAAAAGTATTTGCACTGCCATTTCATATAATCAGACGTATCTGCTTTTATTAAATTTGTTATGAAGAATGTAGCTTGTACCTATTACTGCGGCTGTCCCGATTGTAATACCCGCTATGACATCAGTAGGATAATGGACACCGAGATATACTCTTGAAGATGAAATCATCAAAATGAAAAATGCACATAAAGCATACAGAACACTTTTATTATTCAAAGATGTCTTATTAATGATTGCCATCAGGGAGCCAAAAAAGATTGTTGAACCTGTGGCATGACCGCTTGGAAAGCTGAATCCGGAAATATCTATCAACCTTAATAAGGACGGTCTCTCCCTGTCGAAAGCATTTTTCATCACAGGTATCATTATGCTGCTCGCGATCATAGAGATAACAAAGAACAGAGTATGGAATTTAAGTTTATAAAGCATCAGTATTGCTATCATGATGATGGAAAGGATCACCATGGACAGCACTTCCCCGATTTGAGTGAAGCCGAGCATAAATGCAGTTGTGATGAAACTTTCTGAAGCATATATGAATTCATACACTTCTCTGTCAATCCATTGTCCAAGTCTGGATTCATGAAAGACGGCAATGACGCCGAATATTAAAGTAAAGACCAGGAACAAGGATAATTTTTTTAAACGGCTCACTAAACCTCCTCCTCATTTAGCAGCTTGGATACCAGCGTATCGGGTTTGAACCCGCCTTTAAACTGTTTCATAGTCATAATGATATCATGACGTGTCTCATTTATATCATTAACCACACCTTTGAAATTCTTAAGATTCAAATCTTCTTCCTGAATAACCTTTGCATAACCTTTCTCTGCAAAATATCGGGCATTTTCCAACTGGTCGCCCCTGCTTTGACTCAGCGGCAGAGGTATTAGAATCATAGGTTTTTGATTTAAAAGCAATTCATAAATGGCATTCGATCCACTTCGGCCGACGACGATATCTGAAATATTTATGAAATGTGCAAGCTCATCCCCGACGAATTCAAATTGGATATAATTTTCATGATGAGTCAGATTTTCATCAATATTATCTTTACCGCACAGATGAATGATTTGAAATTCATCTGTCAATGCAGAGATGTTCTCTCTTACAAAGCTGTTTATGGATTTCGATCCCAGTGAACCGCCCATGAACATTAAAATGGGTTTTTCTGAATCGAACCCTGATAATTCATATCCTTTTTCACTGTAACCGTTCAATAATTCATCCCTTATGACAGGACCAAGATACTCAGCCTTATCTTCCGGCAGATAGTCCATCGTTTTTTTGAAAGTGACATAACATTTAGTGGCAAACTTTGTTGAAATTTTGTTTGCGAGTCCGGGAGTCAGATCAGATTCATGAATATATACAGGAATCTTCAAAGATTTTGCAGCAAGTACGACAGGTACACTGACAAATCCACCTTTTGAAAATACAAGATCGGGCTTTTCCCTTTTTAAGATTTTGCGGGCGTCAAATATCCCTTTTGTCACTTTGAAAACATCCTTCATGTTTTCAAATGAAATGTATCTTCTTAATTTACCGCTCGAAATATTACAATATCTTATTGAGGTTGAGCTGATGATATCTTTTTCAATTCCAGTTTTTGAACCGATATATACGGCTTCAACATTATTATTTTGAAAACTGGGAATAAGTAGTTTATTCAGCATGACGTGACCCACTGTCCCGCCACCGGTTAAAATAACCTTTCTTTTTGAAGATTCCATGATAACCTCCATTTTCTCTTTATGATATAACTTTAAACCATTTCGACTTTTGGCACAATAAAAGTCGCACAAAATATATTTTTGTGCGACTGGAAATTAGTATTATTCTGTTACTTCAGCTTCTTCCTGAAGTTCTTCTATTGATTTGATTTCTATATTCTGTGCATTTTCCTGTGCTTTGTGTTCTATTTCTTCTTCGCTGTATTCACCATTGATGTAATCAACAAGGTACTCAAGCTGGGCATCATTCTCATTGATGTACTCCCTGAGCTCAGACATCAATGTGATTGACGTGTCTCCCGTCACATTCCCATCTGCCGCAATATCATGGTCTTCCTGGAAGCTGGTGACTGCATCAGTCAGCTTTTCATCAAAAGTTTCATTGATTGTACCGACATCATAGCCAAGTGTATCAAGTGCAACTTTTATGGAGGTGATCGTTTCACTTTCCTGATCTACTGTGTAGACATCATCTTCATTGATGACTTCCACCCTGTAGTAGTCAGGGTTGACCAGTTCTATATCAGGCGTGATACCTTCTTCATGGACCCATGTACCTTCCGGTGTCAGCCATTTAGTATTGGTATACTTCAACATGGAATTGTCATTGAAATTCTGTGTCTGCTGCACGACGCCTTTACCGAATGATTGGGTGCCGGCTATGACAACATCATCGAAATGATCATTGAGAGCGCCTGTGAACACTTCGGAAGCACTTGCTGAACCTTCATTGATCAATATATATACATTCATATCTTCTGTGTTGCTGTTAAGACGGTTCTCGGTTTCCAGTTCGACTCTCTCTCCGTTGCTGTCTTCCAGCATCAGAGCGACTTCGTTGTTCGGAACAAACTGGTTGATCAGCGATACTGCTTCAGAAAGCAGTCCGCCCGGATTATATCTGAAATCGACGATGATATCTTCTACATCATCTTCAGCAGCCTGATTGATACTTTCTTCAAACTCTTCCGTTGTTCCTTCCTGGAATCTGTTGATACTGATATGACCGACATTATCAACTTCTTCATAAGTAACACTATCAATATGAATGGTGTCTCTTGTGACTGTTATGTCAATCGGCTCTCCTTCACCACGGACAATAGTCAATACTACATCTGTTCCTTTTTCACCGCGGATAAGCTGTACTGCTTCTGTCGTTGTCATACCTTCTATGCTCTCGCCGTCAACAGCAGTGATCTGGTCTCCGGGTTCGACTCCCGCTGCTTCTGCCGGTGAACCACGCATGGGCGAAGTCACTACAATACGGTTGCCCTCCTGCATCACTTCCGCGCCGATGCCTTCAAAATCTCCGGTGACAGTTTCCTGGAATGCTTCTGTGTCATCGACATTCATGTATTCGCTGTATGGATCATCGAGACCTTGAACCATTCCGTCTATTGCTGATTCAATCAATTCTTCGTTGTCGACTTCATCATAAAAATCTGTGGAGATGGTATCATACACACTATATAATTTAGAGAATTCACTTCTGGTATCAGTCCCAACGTTGACCGCCTTTTCTGATCCTGCTTCCAGACTCAACGCTGTAATCACGCTGGACAGAATTACAGCAGCAAGGATGGTTATGATCAGCCAGAAAGGATAGATACTGATTCTTTTGGATTTATGGCTTGTTTCATTATTATTTTTATTTTCGTCCAAGTTACACACACCTAACTTCTAAGAGCATAATATCTTATAGTTTATCAGTAAGTGGACAATATTAAAAGAAAAAGAACAGTGAAAATTTCACTGTTCCATTATAAACAATAAATTATCGAAAAATTATTCACCTGCGAATGGCAGAGCTGCATCCAGGGCAACTTCAATCATTTCATTGAATGTTGTCTGTCTTTCTTCACTTGAAGTTGCTTCGCCTGTCAGCACATGGTCTGAAACTGTTAAGATGGCTAAAGCTCTTGCATCAAACTTTTGGCTGATTGTAAAGAGTGCGGCTGATTCCATTTCCAGAGCAAGCACACCGTACTTGGCCATCATTTCCACATCGCCCTTTTCATCATAGAAGGAGTCTGCAGTAAATACGTTACCCACTTTGACTTCCAGACCTTTTTTCTTAGCTTCGTTGTAACTTGAAAGCAGCAGATCGAAGTCGGATGTCGGAGCATAATCAAAGTTACCAAACAGTTTTCTATTTTGGAATGAGTCTGTCGAAGCACTTTGTGCCAGGATGACATCGCGGACTTTTACATCTTTTTGAATTGCGCCGCAAGTGCCGACGCGGATCAGATTTTTAACGCCGTACTCTTCCATCAGTTCATGGATATAAATTGAGATGGACGGTACGCCCATGCCTGTACCCTGTACAGAGATGCGTTTTCCTTTATAAGTGCCTGTAAAACCTAACATGTTTCTGACTTCATTGTAGCAGGTAACATCTTCAAGAAAATTCTCGGCAATATACTTTGCACGTAATGGATCTCCCGGTAATAGAATTGTTTCTGCTATGTCACCTTTTTGCGCGTTAATATGAATACTCATTTTAAATCTCCTTTTGTCAGTGGTTTAACCAATTTTCATAGTCCTGATAAGAATCATCGAATACATTCAATTTAATATCAGGATAAGGGTTTCTTTCCAAATAATCACTTAGTTGATGGTAGTCAGTTTCTTGTTTGGGAAACATACTGTCATTTTTGATACATTCGCTCAAAACACCAATCTCCGATTTTTCACCGGCGCGTGTTTTGATATATTGATAATATGAATAATTTTTCATTAATTCACTTCAGCTTTGGCAACAACTGTCTGTGCACCCGCAACATTTCCGGTTTCAACAATATCGAATGATTTTAAAATATCGCTGTTCGTGATGATGACCGGTGAAATTGTGCTGTTTGCCTCTTTTTTTACAAGGTTCACATCAAAAGTGACAAGTTTATCACCTGCCTCAACACTGTCGCCCTCACTTACATGGCCGGTAAAGCCTTCGCCTTCCATCGCAACGGTTTCAAGACCGATGTGAATCAGCAATTCGATCCCATTGGCAGTTTTAATTCCGACGGCATGGTTTGTCGGGAAGACCTGCATTACTTCTCCGTCAACCGGGGAAACAACTTCTCCGTCGGAAGGTTCGATGCCAAAGCCTTCACCCATCATCTTTTCGGCAAATACCGGGTCTGGAATATCTTCCAGTTTAACGTATTTGCCGTTGAATGGACTTTTGATTTCAAGCGTGCTGTCGACAGGTGAGTCATCCTTTTTCCCAAATAAATTTTTGAACATGTGTATCAACTCCTATTTAGTCATTAAAGTAATCTACGTAGTCTTTATACCCTTTTTCTTCAAGTTCATTCTTAGGTATGAAAGTGACTGCCGCAGAATTAATGCAATAACGTAAACCACCGAGTTCTTCCGGCCCGTCTTCAAACACATGTCCAAGATGGCTGTCCGATTCCGAACTGCGTACTTCGGTGCGTCTCATGCCGAATGAATCATCAAAGTGTTCAGTGATGTCATCGGATGCACCTTTGGCAAAGCTGGGCCATCCACATGAAGAATGGAATTTATCTTTAGAAGTGAACAAAGGCTTTCCGCTGATTTTGTCAACGTATATCCCTTCTTCGAAATGATCCCAATATTCATTTTGAAACGGCGGTTCAGTGCCCTGTTCTTTCATTACATTATATTCTGTTGAAGTTAATTCATCAATGTTTTTTCGTACACTCATTACTATTCACCCCAATGATTTTCTATAAATGCTTTACGTCCGGAACCTTTATAATATGCATTATAATGTCCACGGTTCTTCTTGTAAAAATCCTGGTGCTCCTCTTCTGCTTCATAAAATGATTCCAACGGCATGACAGGTGTATTGATCGGTTTGTCAAACACGCTGCTGTTATCTATTTCCTCTATTACCTTTTCAGCAGTTTCTTTCTGCTGTTCATCATGGTACAGTATTGCCGGCATATACTGACTGCCGCGGTCTCCGAATTGTCCTCCGGTGTCCGTAGGGTCGAATGTTTTGAAGAAAATGCTCAGTATTTCTGCATAAGAGATGACATCTTCATCAAAGTCTATCTGCACTACTTCTATATGGCCGGTTGTTCCAGTGCTTACTTGTGCATAAGTTGGATTGTCAACCTCGCCGTTTGAGTAGCCTGAGATGACTTCGTTTACACCGTCCCACTGATCAAAAGGTTTAACGAGGCACCAGAAACAGCCGCCTCCCAATGTTGCTTTTGCCAAATTAACTCACCTCAGTTTAAATTTTCAATAGAAAAGTACCACGCATCATTCTGATAATCAATTTGTTCGATATCAAGTGTCAGTTCACTGTAATCATCAAAGATTGACTTATCGATGATCAGCGCTTTCGAATCTGTGCTGAATTCCATGCCGTCCGGCAGGTCGGCACTTGTCCTGATTAAAGTGTAGAGCATGTCTTCCGTCAGGGGCAGCTGCCCGACAGAGATGTCACTGACTTCGAATATTAACGAATGTTCCGTTATTTGCGGGCTCATATTGAATGTCGTATCGAAATTCATATCCAGATATTCATTTTCTGAAAAAAGCTCGATACTGTTTTCATCGATTGAAACCTCTATATCATTTGCCGGATCTTCCTGCAGAAATGAATTCAATAAGGTTTCCACAGTGTGGTTCTGTAATATTATCATATGTTCGCCTGAAGTTTCACCGTTTTCTTCAGTATCAACCTCATCGTAATCATCTGATAAGAATATATAAAGCGAACCCATTGCAAGTATATTGAGCAGCAAAAGAATTATAAATAGCCATTTCCATATATTCATGGTCTCAATCCACTTTACAGTTTTCTTATTAAATGCATGAACTCATGTGCATATTTATTTTTTTCATCCACTGTGCCGGGTGTGATTTCTTCAATTTCCCATTCTGTGACGTCATAATCAGGGAAGAAAGTGTCACCCGCAAAAGTTTCATGAATTTTTGTGATGAACATTTCATCTACGAGATGCATTGTCTGTTTATAGACATTGCTGCCCCCGAAAATAAAGATCTTGCCTTCCAGATTTTTAATCTCATCGATATCATGGATGATTTCAACACCGTCAAATTTAAAATCCTTATTCCTTGTCAATACAACATTTTTACGGTTTGGCAAAGGTTTCTTTAAAGTTTCAAGCGTTTTCCTGCCCATGACAATCGTGTTGCCTTCAGTCAGGTTTTTAAGCTTTTTTAAATCTGCGGGAAGATGCCAGGGCATATCCCCGTTAAATCCGATAACATTTTGATTTGCATGTGCTACGATTAACGATACCATTCTAATCCTCCTGATCAGACTGCAATAGCTGCTTTGATGTATGGGTGTGATTCATAATCCACCACTTCAAAGTCTTCATATTCAATTTCAAAAATAGACGCATCGCTGTTTATCTTTACAGTCGGCGGTTCATAGCTGTCTCTCGACAGCTGTTTATCAACAGCTTCCAGATGATTGGAGTATATATGGGCATCGCCCATAGTATGCACGAATTCACCTGCTTCTAAACCACATTCTTTGGCGACCATCAGGAGCAGCAGTGAATAGCTTGCTATATTGAATGGTACACCGAGGAATACATCAGCACTTCTTTGGTACAGCTGAAGGCTCAGCATGCCGTCATTGACATAAAACTGGAAAAAGGAATGACACGGCGGAAGAGCCATCGTATCAATTTCTGCAGGGTTCCATGCAGTGACGATGTGTCTTCTCGAATCTGGATTGGTCTTAATTGCATCGATGACGTTTTTCAACTGATCCACCGACTGACCGTCCGGTCCTATCCAGTCCCGCCATTGTTTGCCGTAGACATTACCAAGGCTGCCGTATTTTTCACCGAATGTGTCACCAGTGAGCACACGCTCCTTGAATTTATCCATTTCGTTTTTATACAACTCATTGAATTCCTCGTCCCGCAGTGCCCTGCGTCCGAAATCAGTCATATCAGGACCTTTATAGTCATCAGACTCCACCCAATTTTTAAAAGCCCATTCATTCCAGATATTATTATTATATTCAAGAAGGAATTTTATATTCGTATCACCGCGTATAAACCATATGAGTTCAGTAGCAATCATTTTGAATAAAACTTTTTTTGTAGTGAGTAAAGGGAAACCTTCCGATAGATCAAACCGCATCTGATGGCCGAAGACAGAATATGTGCCCGTTCCGGTCCGGTCATCTTTAAAAGTGCCTTCTGATTTGATCCGCTCAAGCAGCTGATGATAGACATTGTCAAAATTATTCATAATACCCCTCTTTTCTTTTCCACTAAACTTATATATAATTGATTATGATGATAAAAATGATTACTTGGAGTGTTGACTCATGGAAATGATACTTTCAATTGGATTGGCCCTCATGGCAGCATGGTTCGTATCACTATGCATAACTGAATAGTATAAAACGATAACCAGGAATAGCATTCCTGGTTTTTTTATGAAATATTATTGTCCAGCGATTCTTTTATATCCATCATGATATCATTGATATCGCGGCCTTCAATCTGTTCACGGGGCATAAAATGAACGAGATCTTTACCTTTGAATAATGCGTATGAGGGGCTGGAAGGCTCTTCGCCGATAAATTCCCTCAGTCTCTCTGTCGCTTCCCTGTCCTGACCTGCAAAAACAGTTGCTTTATGATGAGGTTTTTTGGGGTTTTGTTCAGCGACGGTGACCGCAGCCGGGCGGGCGAGGCCGGCTGCACATCCACAGACACTGTTGATGACGACAAATGCGGTCTCATCCTCTTTTACGCTATCCATGAATGCATCCACCGTATCGGGTGTCGTTAAATCTTCGAAGTCGCGGTTCGTAAGTTCATCCCGCATAGGCTTTGCTACTTCCTTCATGTATTCTTCATAAGGATTCAATTTATCTCTCCCTTTCCTGAATCTGCTTCCACACGCTGCCCATGGCTTCTTCGCCTTTTTCTATGCGTGCGATGGCAATTTCTTTTTGTAGTCTGACATCATACTGCGAGTCATCCTGATGTTCATACAAGTAAGGCAGACTTTCCTTGTCGCCCACTTCATAGATGAACATTGCAGCCCGCCAGCGGACGATAGGGCTTCTGTCATCAAGCAGCGGATACATGTCATTCAATCCTTCTTTCAGCCCCAGGTCACTGTATCCGTCTCCTGCTGTTCTTCTGACAGGTACTGCTTTATCTTCAAGACCGGCTTTTAAGTACGGCAGGGTCTCTTTATCTTCAACCATTGCAAGTAAATATACAGCTGTTCTTCTGACCTGCATTTTCTCGTCCTGCAGTGCAAGGCCAAGCAGTTCATAATCATCCTTTGTCGGATTTTCCATATGATCGAGAAGATTCAGACGTTCTTTCCAGTCTTCTGCCTCCCTGAACTCCTGTACGCTCAGTTTACGGTACTGTTTAGGAGACGGAGGCTGTTTGCTTTTCGCTTCTTCCACCAGCTTATCAAGAGTATCTTCATCATAGAGAGCATTGATTTCTTCAATGACTTCAGTGAAAACTTCTTCCGGTGTCCCGTAACGGGTCGAATTCTGCTCCCACTTTCTGCCCATGATTATATTATCTTCAGGCATCGTAGCTTCAGTAACTGCGTTTACGAACCTGTCACCCAGCTGCTTTCTATGTTCTTCCCCGTCATTGAGTTTAATCTGATAAGGAATGCCCTTGAAAGTCAGAACCTGCACATTCACTTCACCAAAAGGAGATCTATTTATTGGTTTTTTTTTACATCGGAATCATTGTTGGCAGCATTAAAAGTGTTTTCGATTTCAGGTATCAGTGTTTCCCAGTCAGCTTTTGGCGACTTGTCCACTGAAATGAAATTCATTGCATGAAAGACACTTGTGACATCTTCAAGCTCTAATACTCTGTTGATGAATTCAGGAGCTTCGTCAGACGCCTGTCTGTATGTCGCCGACTTCATATCCTCTTTTTCTTCACTCACAGTGATTTTCATGGTATTAGGGCTTGGTGTTGGTTCAATCCTTATAATTTCCATCTAATAAATCCTCCTATTGTAATTGATTGCCGTGGCTGCGGATTTCCAGACCGACAGAGCACTGGCTGATGCAAAATTTATGTGCACTCGTGTGATTTCCGCGGTCACGGTTTAATTTCTTCAGTAAACAGCCATGACAATATTTTTCTTCAAGTTGGTTGATTTTATATAATGTTTCCTGTTTCATCTTCAACCTCCTTAATTAATTATACAGAAAAGCACGAGATAAAAAAAGAAATGACTTTCATCATTTCTTCGTGTACTTGTAAAGTGCTTCTTTCGCAAGATGATCCGCTGATTTATTTCTGTTTCTCGGCGTATGGCTGACCAGAAACAGGTCAAATTGCGCTGATTTCCTGCGGACACTGTTGAAATATGGCTGGAACTTTTTATTTTTAACGAAATATCTGTCAAAGCTGTCACTGATTATTTTTGAATCAGTTTGTATGATAACAGATGTTATATTTAATTCAATCGCCTCATCGACTGTTTTATCCAGTGCGGCCCACTCCGCTTCATGATTATCGAGCGCACCGAGATCAAACGTGAACTCGTGCCTTGTGCCTTCATCGTTGATGACTGCAGCACCTGCAGCATACACAGGATTCTGCCTGGCTGCTGCATCGATATATATAAGTGCCATATTGCCCTCCTATATATTTAAAGTATGCAAGTATTTTTGAGTGATGCGAAGATCATGGCAGGCGAGTGTCTGATCGATTTTTTCTTTATCGATGTTCAGTTTGCGATGGTCCATATATTCATCATGTGAAAACTCTACATCTGTAATGATTTTTGCAAGTTTATGGGACATGTGCAAAGAAGACATATCATTCAATATTTTTGTCTGGAGCCCTTTGCTGAGCAAATCGATATTTTCAATGATATTTTCCACATTTTTATATTCCCTGATCAGTTTCAACGCAGTTTTTTCACCAATGCCCTTCACGCCGTAATAGCCGTCTCCTGAATCGCCCATCAGTGCTTTGACATCTACGAACTGCTCCGGAGTGATGTCATATTCATCCATGAAGTTCTGTTCATTATAGTAATGATATTCGGTGAACCCTTTTTTCGTCAGCCATATATCATTATTCTTTCCGAGCAGCTGCAGCAGGTCCCGGTCACCACTGACGATAGTCAGATCATCGTAGTTCACTGCAAGCGTGCCGATGATGTCATCCGCTTCATAGCCGTGTATGCCCAGCTGATAAAAGCCCATATCGTGAATGATTTCTTTGACGTAATCAAATTGGGGAATCATCTCTTCAGGCGGTGCTGTCCGGTTCGCTTTGTATTCTTTGAACCATTCATTACGTATCGTCTCTTTACCCATGTCCCATGTGATGACCATATTTTCAGGCCGTATGAGTTCAACCAGCTTCATCGTATGCCTGATCAGACCCTGAATGCCGTTTGTCGGAATATTTTTATTGTTGACCATAAACTGGTTTCTGAAACTCGTTGCATAAAAATGACGGAATAATAATGCCATGCCGTCTATTACCAAAGTATTACTTGTCATTGAAATAAACACCCTCCAAAATATTTGGCGATGTCTCCACAATGTTGGAATCATCTGTAATCCATTCAGAGAAACTGCCTGTGTATACTTTAACATTGATGCCGTTGTGATCGAGCAGTGTGAACATCGGCGTCGCACTCATACCCGAGCCGCAGTAGACGATCACTTCATCATATTCTTTGAATTTATCCAGTGCATGATTCATCGCATTCAGGTCCAGCAGCCCGTCTGTATAGATCAGGCTGTTCGGAATATTGACCGCACCGGGGATATGCCCTTTCTTATAATCAATCGGCTCGGTAATTCCGAGATATCTATCCTCACCTCTGACATCTATGAGCAGTACATTCTGCTTCATTTTCTCTTCAAGTGTTTCCATGGAATAATGGATGTCACGCTTGAAGATTGAATCGGCAGAATCAAATTGGATCGGGAGCTCCACATCCGGGTCATGAAATTCACCCGACTGTTCCCTTACAGCATTCAGATCATCATTGAACAAATAAACATCATGCCCATACAGCATGAAAAGAAAGTATAAACGTGTATGGAAGAAGCTGTTGTCATCTGCAAACAGCAGCAGTTCATATTGACCGTCATTTGACAAAGTGCGGTATAGATCGTCGATGACACTCTGTTCGGGCAGCGGATGCCTGCCTTCATTGATACCGTCAAATTTGAACATGAACGGCATCTGGGGTATGTGGACCGCCCCTGATATTTCATCCGACTGCACAAGCCGCTTCGACTCTTCGAACTTATCCATCATATTGCGGCAGTCAACAAGTACAGTCGTCTGCTTATCCATTTTTTCCAAATCATCTTTATTTATAATAGACATTTAATCACCCTTCATTTCAGTCAAAGATTCAAGCAGTTTCTGGTCTTCTCCATAATCACTTTCCCGGATGACCGGAAGTGGTTGTTTCAAACCTTCGATAATGACAGGTTTCTGCTGTGAAATATCTTCCTGAACCATATTTAAATACTCATCAGTCAAACTTTCCATATCGGTATTGAGCTTACTGATATTCAATGTACCGCTTATATGTCCGGCAAAGTCCAGTAGGTTGTCTCTGAACGCCTTTTGATCATTGCGCGCCTGGTGAAGGCGTTTACTGTATATGCCGAATTCAGAAACATCCACTGTTATTTTGGGTTCATCCTCTGGCTGGCGGTTGAATATCAATGTGTGCGGCGTATTTACCGCACTCAGCCTTTCATTGAATTGTGTAATGTTTTGGGTCATCATTTCTTCAGCCTGCCGGTAAACCGTATTGAAGACCGTACTGACTTCAATAGTCAGAAAATGCTCAAGTTCATTTTTAAGCAGAGATTCATTTTTGACAAGATAGTTTTTCTCCTGAATATCAGAAACGGTAATGAGCCCTTTCAAATAGTCGTACAGCTTCAGTTCAAACCTTTTACTGATGAACGACAACAGCACATCTATCTCCTGATACAGATTGCTCTGGATAGTGTATGCACTGAAAGTTTCAAGGTCGGACAGTACATTCTGTCTGCCGGTTTCTATGCGTGTGCGTTCAAGATCTGCATTCTCATACTGCCGAATGTTGCTTTCGATATTCAATTTAAGCTGTCGTGCGGTCTCCCTGATGGACTGGACCTGGACATTGGAAGCGAGCTTATCAGTTATATTCAATATATTTTCTTTCGCTTCATCGAACATGCTGTCTTCTGCATTGAGTGCACGTTTACTGGACACCGGAAAAATCATATTGGTGATGCCGAGAGAAATGAGTGCATTTGACATATAGTCGATGACCTGGTTTTTATCCGCTTCACTTCTCATCAGATCAACAGCGTTGATGATGAATATGATTGGGAAGTCTTCACCTTTGATCGACTGTATATACTTTAAAAATGCTTCATCGCTTCTTGAGAAGACATGATTATAATATGAGACATAGATGATCAGGTCACTGTCTGCAATGATGTTCCTGGTTTCTTTAGTATGTCTCTGATTGATTGAATTGATCCCCGGCGAGTCAATCAAAGTATATTTGTCAGTGATTTCATTTTGAAGAGATACGAATGCCTTATGGATAAATGTTGAATCTTCATCCGAACTGACTGTATTGATCAGATCGTCTGTATCAATTTCCCGCTTCATGCCGAGATCTGATTTGTATGCATCATACTTGTTGAGAATCCCGTCAAGAAAAGGTTTATATGTTTCAGGGATATTCTGCCGCTCTTTTTTAATCCATTTGAAATAGTCTTCCACTGAAGAGTGGTTTTCGTTGGAAAGCATCTCAAGCGTATCAATCAGATCCTGCTCGGTTTTAAACAGTATCTCGCTCGACTCATTGTTATTGATCTCTGTAATGGTAGCTGTCGTAGGATTCGGGCTCATGGCGAGATGGGCTTTATTGAGCAGGGCATTGATGAATGTGGTCTTACCCGCACTGAATCCGCCGAATACACTGATGTTCGCCTTGCCTTTATCAATTCTTTCCAGTTTATCCCGGATCACTCTCTTGAAGTCGCTGTATCGTTCTTTGCCATCCAGGTGTCCGATGACCTCATGATAATAGTCAAGATCTACTCTGTCCTCATCGGTGAATTTGAAGTCATCCTTCGTTTCTTCCTTATCGGCGGCTGTTTCTGCACCTTCATCCAGTTCTACTTCCTCGACGAGGTTCAGTTTATCTATCTCATCATCCATATGGATATAGAAATGCCGGTAGCTTGTTGTCTCGATGGAGTTCCTGAGACTGAGCACCTTCAATATATTTTCATACCTGCTCAGGTTGTCATCCAGATGGGACTGCTCCTTCAGTTCACCGGCATCTGATTTTTCCATGGCCGGCAGGTGGTTCATCACTTCTCCTGCAACATCACTGACAATGTTCGCTTTGAACTTATCCAGGTAATTCAGTATGAATTGATTATTCAAATGAGTGATTTCTTCCTCGATCAGCAGGTCATTATTGAACTCGTATTTGAACGGTTTTCCTGTCAGGCCGAGACCGCCGAAAAAACTGTTGATCGGTGCGTTGATTTCAGTTTTGAATATATCATTCAAATTGTGCTCGATCTCCGCTCTGGATTCACGGATCATTTCCGCTTCTTTTTTCTTCTTTCCGAACAATCCGGGCACTTTGACCTCACCGGCAATGATTTTCAAATAATGTGTAATTGAACTTTTGACTTCGTGGGGAAAGATGTAGCTGTCACTCACAATCTTTCTTGCTGAATCTTTCACGTGGTCATTCAAAAGCGCTTCATCATTGTGTAGAGATTCAACTTTCGATTTCTCCATTTCCTGCCTGAGAAACTTGATATGATTTTTGACTGCATCAATGTCTCGCGTATCGATGTCTTCATCATCACTTTCCAGACCGGCCAGTTCATCTTTCAAGTATTCCAACTGGCTGTTTTCAATAGTTTCAGTGATCCTGTTGAAATAATCGTCCTGCAGTTCGTATCGCTCACTTTCCAGTTCATGTATGAATGATTTCAATTTACCGACCTGGTTGTATGGCGACTCATAGATGCTTGTGGTGAAAATGTCATGGAGGCTGATGTTCCAATCATTCAAAGTATTCTTAATTCTGGACAGGAAAGTATCCATCGTGATTTCCTGATCATCATGTTTATCAATCTGGTTGATGATCAGTATTAAAGGAATCCCCATCATCGATAATTCTTTCAGAAGTGCCATATTGTGTTCGCTCTCTACATGGTTGTATTCCACCGTAAAGAATATGAAATCACTGTTGAGCAAAAAACGGTTTGTGGATTCCCTGTGGCTGTCTGTATTGGAATCGACACCCGGGGTATCCTGCAGGACCGTATTGTTTTTGAAATCATCGTGCTGCACGTCGATATTTATGGCACTGATATCGATATCTTTTGTATTCAATGTGCGGAGTTCTTCATAATCCTTCACTGCCACATATTGATACTGGTTCAGAAATGCACTGATTTCCGTATCATCCCCAATCTGCACCGCAACAGTGTTGCTCGTTGTCGGTACAGGGGAGGACGGCAGAATATCCTGCTCCAGCAAATAGTTGATCAATGACGATTTCCCCGCAGAATAATGGCCGATGAATGAAAAGACCAGCTGGTCTTTATATGTCTTTAAAATCGCATGGTCGATCTGGGACACGAGTGTGTCATTTTGTGATTTGAGAATTTCCTTTTTCAGTTTGTATAGAACATTAAGTGTTTTTAATTCTTCGCTCACTGTTTACCGCTTCCCCCAATATTGATAAAAAGTCGTTTCGATGTAACCGTTGAACAGTTTTCTGCGCTTAGTCGCACGCTTGCCGATAATATGCTCGAATTCCTTGTTGGATGTCATCAAATATACACTCATATCCTTGTGTCTCGACATGAGTTCCCCCACCCGGCGGTACATTTCCTCCACTTCTTTTGCCTCACCGATACGCTCGCCGTATGGCGGGTTGGTAACCAGCTGTACATTGTCATGCGCTATCGAGAGGTCATGGATATCCGTAATTGCGAGCTTGATGTTATCCTGCAGCCCTATTTCCATTATATTCGTCTTTGCGACCTCTATCATATGCGGATCGATATCAGTGGCACGGATGATGACTTCTTTATCGTAGAGCGCCTCTTCCTCAAGTTTCATCCGTATTTTTTCCCACAGCTCTTCCGGTATGATATCCCAGCTCTCACTGTCAAAAGTACGGTTTGCACCGGGTGCGATGTTCAATGCAATCAATGCCGCTTCAATAGCAATCGTTCCTGACCCTGCGAATGGATCATACAACGGCTTTGTTCCGTCATAATTGGCAAGGCGCAGCATGCTTGCAGCAAGCGTCTCCTTGATCGGTGCTTCCCCCTGCTCTCTTCTGTATCCTCTTTTATGCAGTGCATCACCACTTGTATCTATCGTCAGGACAGCACGGTCCTTCAGGATATTGACATCGACTTTATAGCGTGCGCCCGTTTCACTCAGCTTGCCGCTCAGACTGAATGCATCCTTCAAATGTTCGACAATCGCTTTTTTAACGATACGCTGCACATCCGGCACGCTGTATAAAGTTGATTTGTGGGAACGTCCTGTCACGGGAAACTCAGCATCCGGGCCGAGTATGTCCGACCACGGCAGTGCTTTTGTCATTTCAAACAGGTCATCAAACGTATCCACATTGAAATCACCGATGATGATTCTGAAGCGGTCAGCAGTGCGCATCATCAAATTCGCTTTTACAATTGCCTCTTCGTCTCCGTCAAAATACACACGGCCGTTTTCAAGTGTTGTTTCATATCCCAATGTTTCAATTTCGTTCGCTACGACTTTTTCAAGACCCATGGGTGTGTTTGCCAGCATTTTAAAATTCATAATTTATCCTCCGACTTACTGTTTTATATTGCGTCAGCCTCATTATATAAAATAAAAGCTCTCCATCAAAATGGAGAGCTTGTCTCTAGTCCGGTATCTCTGTAAGCCATGTTCTGTACCGCTGTGCTACAGACGTGTACTAGTCACACTCGCACATTGGTGATAATCATCTGTCTATATTACATTTGCAATATCTCTCTTTGGGTTGAATTCCCGGCAGAGAGTGCTCCTACCTTGTTTGGATTGCTCACTCGAGGGGTTTACCGCGTTCCACCTTATTACTTTC
>DEQG01000039.1 GCA_002360325.1 Salinicoccus sp. UBA3372
CCTTCCACCCAGCCAAATTTAATTCATTCAAAAAAGACACATGAACATCACACTGTTTTCAAGTGAAATTCATGTGTCTTTCGATTAAGAACGTTCGGTATATTCTTTGACCAGGGCAGTGACTGTGTCTGATTTTGGTGAACGCATTGCTGCGTCTGCCAGCTGCTCCATGTCTGTTTTCTTAAGGTCAGCGATTTGCTGTCTTGCTTTGAGCACACTGCCTGCGCTCATTGAGAACTCGTCCAATCCTAAGCCGACGAGTAATGGAATCGCAGTTTTATCGCCTGCCATCTCTCCGCACATGCCGACCCATTTGTCTTGGTCATGCGCAGCTTTGATCACGTTATGGATCAGGCGCAGCAGTGCCGGATGGTACGGCTGGTACAGATAAGATACATTCTCATTCATGCGGTCGGCTGCGAATGTATACTGGATCAGGTCATTCGTACCGATGCTGAAGAAGTCCACGACTTTCGCAAACTCATCTGCAAGTACTGCAGTGGATGGAATCTCGACCATGATGCCGACTTCGATATCATCGCTGACGTCGACACTGTCCGCCTTCAGTTCATCACGGCACTCGATGAGGAGTGCTTTCGCCTCTTCGAATTCTTCGACCGTTGCGATCATCGGGAACATCACTTTCAAATTCCCGTGGACGCTCGCACGGAGCAGCGCACGCAATTGGGTTCTGAAGAGATCTTTATTATCCAGAGCCATACGGATTGCACGGTAGCCTAAAAACGGGTTGAGTTCTTTCGGCATATCCAGGTAAGACAGCTCTTTATCACCGCCGATATCGATTGTACGGACGACAACCGGTTTATCTTCCATGCGCTCGAGCACCGCTTTGTAAGATTCATACTGCTCGTCTTCAGTCGGCAGCTCATTTCTGCCCATGTAAAGGAATTCAGTACGGAATAAACCGATGCCTTCCGCGCCGTTTTCGAGTACCGTCTCAACATCTTCAGGCGTCCCGATGTTTGCACCGAGCTCGACTTTGATACCGTCGGATGTCTTGGTTTCATCATCTTTGATCTTAAGTAATTCCTGTCTCTCTTTATCGAGTTCCTCTGCCTTGATTTCATAGGCTTTGACCTCTTTGTCGGTCGCGCTGACAATGACGTCGCCTTTTTCACCGTCGACGATGATCATAGCGCCTTCGGTAATTTCATCCGTCACACCTTTTGTTCCGACGACTGCCGGAATTTCAAGCGTGCGCGCCATGATTGCAGAGTGGGATGTGCGTCCGCCGATGTTCGTAACGAAACCTTTGACGAACTGCTTGTCCAGCTGTGCAGTATCGGACGGTGTCAGATCATCTGCAACGATGACGACTTCCTCGTCGATGCCTGCCGGATTCGGCAGCGGCCGGTCAAGAAGGTTGGCAAGGA
Organism: Salinicoccus sp. UBA3372; assembly: GCA_002360325.1. Taxonomy (GTDB): domain Bacteria; phylum Bacillota; class Bacilli; order Staphylococcales; family Salinicoccaceae; genus Lacicoccus; species Lacicoccus merdavium. Next base: position 1,395 of record DEQG01000039.1, read on the forward strand.
TGCGCTTGCCCACATCTTTGATGTCGGCTGCACGTTCACGCATATATTCGTTATCCATGCTTTCGAACATCGTGACAAACTCATCACGCGTTTCAACGAGTGCCTGCGGTGCACTGTAGGACTGCCCGGTGATCTTCTCCTCGATCGGATTGATCAGTTCAGGATCCTCAAGCACTAAAAGGTGCGCGTCGAATATGGCTGCGTGTTCCGGACCCACAGCCTCTTCTGCGTGATTGCGTATTTTTGTGATTTCCACTTTTGTTTTATGAATACTGTCTTTAAACTTTTGAACTTCCTCTGCAGATGCACTGCTTTCTATTGAAGTTTCAGTAAAATTTAAATCGGGTTCAACAAGTGAGTACACTTTGGAAATCGCAATGCCGTCACTTGCCCCAATCCCTTTTAGTATTTTAGACATTAGCCAGTCAGCCCTTCATTACTCAGAGTTTCCGTAATTGCTTCAAGCGCTTCTTTTTCGTCGTTGCCTTCAGCATATACAGTCACCTCGGAATCTTTGCCGACACCGAGTGACATGACACCCATGATTGATTTCAAGTTCACTTTTTTACTGTTGAATTCAAGCTGAAGTTCAGAATCGAACTTCGATGCTGTCTGTACGAGTATAGTTGCAGGTCTTGCATGTATTCCTGTTTCATCCGTTATAAAATATGATTTTTGCTCCATTGCTGATTGCTCCTTCGTTTCATAGAATAAAATTATTATTTAAAGTAAGTTTACTTTCTTTGATTTTATCATTATTAACAGATAAAAAGCCAACGAGATGTCAGCTTTTCATCATTTAAACAGTTTCTTCTTTTAAATAAGCCTTGCAATGTTCGATATGATCGTTGCCGAGCTTCTTCATCAGGAAGTAGCTGACGGCCGCGCCGAGTACTCTGCCGACGATGCTGACGAGCCCGAACCGGCTGAACTTGTTCTTCTTGCTGATCCTTCTGAATAAAAACGGCGTCAGCCTTGAACGCACAATATCACTGCCGATACTCGTCGCCATGACCCAGCCGCGGGTCATCAGATCATCATTTGCCGATGCCACATCCTTATGATTGATTTCAAAGACGTCCTCGATATCACCGTGAATATCATTCATCAGTTTCATATCCGTCCCTATGTCTAATAAAGGGATCGGCAGCACTGAAGCCACACTTGAAATCATCGCTTTTCTCTTGACGAGTTCCTGTGCTTCGCGCTCTTTACTCTTCAGATTTTCTACAGTTACTGGATATTGGACCATTAATAAACCCTACTTTCTTATTGAATGCTTATCTAATGGATTAATACCCGTAATCTCAGATTTTAATCGTTGCCGAGCTGAATCGTCACTACTTTCAAATACTTGCCGGTCTTGTATCCCTTAACGGTTTTGAAGTCTTTCGGCAGCCCTTTGACATCTTCAAGCGTGTATGCGATTCCCATACTTTTCAGCGTCTGGTCGATCTGCTTTTTAAACTGGTTCAAAGAAAATGTCTCCAGATTCTGGCTTAAAATCAGCTTGCCGTCAGGGCTCAGAATCTTCAGCGATTCTTTGATCAGTTTCGGATAATCCCGTTCAACTTTGAACACTTTCTTCTTATTTCTGCTGAAGCTCGGCGGATCGATCAAAATCGTATCGAACTGATGATTTTTCCGTTCCGCAAATTTCAAGTAGTCGAAAGTATCCATAATATGAATCGTATGGTTATCCGTCTTCAAATTGTTGACGTTGAAATTTTCCCTAACGAGCTCCGTCGTCCTGCCTGCGAGATCGACACTCGTCGTCGACATGCCGGACAGCGCCGCCGCAACGGAAAATGAACCGCTGTATGCAAACAGGTTCAAAAACGTCTCGTTGTGTGAGTGTTTATTTTTAAGAAGGGACTTCCGTGTTTCCCTCTGATCTAAAAATAGCCCCGTCATCGGGCCGTCGTTCAGGTTGACGTTGAAGCGCATGCCGCTCTCCAGCACCTGGATCGTCCCGGCCTTATTGCCGGTCACGTGATTATTCTGAATCTGCATTTTGCCGTCAATCGAAAAGCGTGTCTGTTCCGTAATCGATTCGGGCGTCAGTTCCTCGATCAGCACCTGCACGACCAGGTTGCGGATCTTATAAATCCCTGCCGAATAGTATGTGAGGAACAGATGGCCGTTGAAATTGTCGATCGACAGTCCGCCGATGCCGTCCCCGATTTCGTTGAACAGTCTGAAGACGTTCGTATCGTCCTGATTATAGAGCGGTGTCCGTTCGTTGATCGCCGTAACAATCTTTTCACGAATAAAGTCCTCGCCGATTTCAACATTTTCATCGGTACTCAAAATCCAGCCGTACGCTCTCTGCTCAAAGCTCATCATCGCATAACCGATGAATTTGCCCGCATAATCGGTCAGTCTGACCACTTCGCCGTCCTTTAAAAAGACGGAATCGCTCAGCTCATCCTGCCCGATATTGAGCTTGCCCTGATAAAAGGGTCTTTCGACCCCTTTTTTTAATTGTATTGTATTCATTCATCAGCATCCTTTGTAATTAAAAACTTGTGGATAATGCTGGCGGCAAGCGCACTTGTACGGTCACCTTCATCGAGTGCCGGTGCGACTTCGCTGATATCGAAGCTGATCAGGTTGTCGAGCTTTGCCAGACGTTCAACCAGTCCGTGGATTTCCACCGGCGTAAAACCGTTCGGCGTCGCCATGCTGACCCCCGGTGCCGCATATTCTGCGATCGAGTCCATGCACAGTGTCGCGAAGACATAATCATAGTTGTCGAGCGCCTTGAACATGTAGTCGGAAATCTTCTTCGAATCACGGATATCATCCATCAGCGCGTAATTCACGCCGAGCGCATCCGCCGTATCGAACAGCACGCCCGTGTTGCCGCTGTGCTGGATGCCCATGACGAAATAATCGACATCTTCGTCCTGAGTCAAAATCTGATAGAACATCGTACCGGATGTTGCCATCGGTTCGATTCTCATATCGAAGTGCGCATCAAAATTCAGCACCGCGATTTTCGCGTCCGGATGTGTCTCCCTCACGCCCAAATAGTGGCCGTATAATGTTTCATGACCGCCGCCGATTATGAGCGGAAAATCTTTATTGTTTAAAACATCTGCAACCGCACTGCCCAGCTCTTTCTGAGAAGTTTCAAGATCTTTCGTACCCATCACGGTGCCGTAATCATACAGCGCGGCCGTGTACGGCAGCCCCGCCAGTTTATCGCGCACGCTGAACGGCCCTTCCGCCGCGCCGGCGAGACCTTTATTCCGCGTGACACCTTCATCTGAACTGAATCCGAGGAAAACCGTGCCCGGTTCCGCCGATTCCTTCTGATCATAGTCTTCAATGACCTGGTGGATGCGGTCTTTCACATCCGGATTATCAATGCGTGCTTCCATCTTATGCTTTCTTATCTCTGTCAATTGTTGTCCCTCCATTGAATTCTTTAAAAATACTGAACAATAATAACGGCGTCGTGAGAATCACGAGCACGATATTGAATGGTAAAATGAATAATGACAGTTCAACATCTTTGAAAATCGTGATGTACAGACTGACTGTAAGCTTGAGCCATAATCCGGCGATGACGATCATCTGCCGGTTGTAGTGGACATTTCTCCACGTGTTCATCATCGTGAAGACCAAATACAGCACTGCCAGCGACAGCGTCAGGAACAGGTTGATCCACTCATAGATGTAACTCATCTGAGAAATTCTGAAATACCCTTCCGTGAAAACCCCCTGCCTGTTGTTGAACTCGACAAGGATGAAAACAAGTACGAGGAATCCGAGCAGCAGCTCCAGATAGTTGATCTTCAGCCAGGACGGAATACCGATTTCAATAAAGTCCTTCACCTTCTTGAGAAGACGGTTCCTGAACTGGTACATCTCTTCAGAGAATCCGAGGTACTGGTTCGGATTCAGCTTGTTGATGCCGCGTTTTGATGATCGCGACATCTCATCCTCCGACTTCGCCTTCGGCTTCTTGAGCAGGTTTTTGGATTTCGACAGAAATACACCCACCCACAGCGCCAATAGCGAAAGCAGCCAGATCAGGCCGAAGAACATGTTGATGCTGAGCACATCCGTCGGATTCAGCGACTCCTCGATATTCGAGTACACTGCGTTCTGCGTGAAGAAATAAGCGATACCGTAGAAGAACATGATGATCATATAATGTTCCTTACGGTGTTTCGGGTTCAAATACTCATTATATATGTTGTAGAGCAGGTGGACCAGGAATGCAATCAAAAATAAAATCGCCCACCAGCCGTAAACCTGCATCATCAGAATAGTCGTCATTACAAAAAGCAGCAGTGATAATCCAAGAAAGAAAAATGACAGGAAGCCGTCATATTTGGTCGTATCCCTTACAGTCTGTCCGACTTTGAACATGAAGACACCAAACAAAATAAGAAGAATGCCGGCGATGATCGGGAAATCACCAATGATGATGGACAGCATATTCGTCACTTCAAGGAAAAATGCGTTGATCAGATCGAGTACCGTTTCAATACTCTCTTCATTTACAGGACTGCCGTCAGTCGTACCGCGGATCCTGCCCGTGTTGAATAAAATAAAAACCCCTAAAACTACAAAGAATAAGCCAAGCAATAAACTGATATGTACTTCACTCTGGCTTCTCAATCTTTTAAACATAGTGTTCACCTCAGTCCCTAACCATTATAGTTGAAATTGACGAATATTGCATTATTGAAGCCGTTCAAATTTCATATTACGGCCCGGCGGATTTTATTTCCAATAATTATGGTTTGGATGTTTATATGAAAAGCTGCTGGGTATATATAGAGTACAGATGATAATATAATATAATGATATTCTCTCAGGAGAGTGATTCGAATGACATTCGATAAAGACAAAAAAGATGTATTTGAAGAAGAAAAACGTGAACAGGAAAGAGATAAAGAGCGCAGCACAAACGATAAATCCAAAGATTCAGATGACAAAAGGGAACAAGGTGTCGATAAGACGAAAGAAGAGCTTAACGACGCTTTTGAATAGCATCAGATTCAAGTTTAAGGCATTTGGCTTCACAGATTCAGGATTTGGCTTTATGCAATAGGGCACCCTTATACGGAGGGTGCCTTATTTTTGTGTGGATTTGGATTTTGGCAGATTTGACGGATGGGAGCCGGCGCGTCAAATGCTCTCGGCTCTGAGGAAAACGTATTAAACCTATGCTGCAGGAACTCGTCATATTCACGAGTTCCTGCAGACACTTTAACAGGTACTCGTCACACTCACGAGCT
>DEQG01000006.1:0-7801 GCA_002360325.1 Salinicoccus sp. UBA3372
AAGATGGTCACTGAGCGCGCCTATGAAAATCCGCGTTTCGTAGAAGATCTCATCCGCCTGATTGCTTATGATATTGCAGATCTTGACTGGGTAAGAGGATTCGAGCTTGAATGCCGCAACGAAGAAAGCATCCACCAGCATGATGCATTCAGCAGAATGACTTATAATAAGTAAATAATAAAAGACATCCACCGGATGTCTTTTATTATTTTGCCGTATTTTCATATTCATTATTCAATATGTTTTCTATAGCTGTTGCCACACCGTCTTCAATATTCGTTCCGGTGACGACATCCGCAATCGCCTTGACTTCCGATGTTGCATTCCCCATCGCAACGGCAGTGCCAGCACGTTTCAGCATGGAAATATCATTCAGGTTATCCCCGATTGCCATGGCATCCTTCAAATCAACATTAAGTTCTTCAGCTATCTTTTCCAGTGCGATGCCTTTTTGTGCATCTTTTCGTGTGACCTCGACGTTTCCATATGAAGATGAGGATACTGCCAGCTGGTCAATTTCATTCAAATAACTTTTCGTTCTGATGAGCTTCGGCTTATTCGATGAGGCCGCTAAAAACTTCAGGACATGCTCGTCTTCCCGTTCATAGATTTCTCTGTAATTTTCCACTTCTTTCAAAGAAGTTTTAGCCATTCTTTCACGCATCAGCCTGCGTATTTTTTCCACATCCGGATTGCCCCCGGATTGTTCTGCAAGCTCTATGAAAATATCGATATCCCTCTCGATACTCGTCGTGTATATCGCTCTATCAGTATAGACCTGATAGAAGACATCCTCTGATTTGAAAACATCCGTCACCTCGGTGATCAGCTCATTGTTCATCGGATAATTTTCCACGATTTCATGCTGTTCGTTACGGATCTGGGCGCCATTCAAACATATATACGGAATGTTCAAATCATATTCCCTGACAATTCCATGGGCTTCATAAAATGCTCTGCCCGTGGCAATGACAACCTGGATTCCCTGTTCAAGCGCCTTGTTAATCGCGAGGATGGTCCTCGGGGTGATTGAATGTTCAGGTGTCAGCAGGGTTCCGTCCATATCTATTGCTATCAACTTGACCATAAGCTATATAAAACTCCCTTTAATTTTAATTTATATATATGATAGAATTCTATCTTTGCCTGTCCTGTGATTTTTTTAGCCTCAGATTCCTGAAAAAGCTTTTAAGCAGCTGACTGCATTCCTCTTCCAGCACTCCGGCGGTCACACCTGGTCTGTGATTGAATCTTGGTTCGTCCAGCAGCTCCATAAGACTGCGGACTGTTCCGCCCTTCGGGTCATATGCTCCAAAGACCACGTGTGATATACGGCTCATTATTATTGCACCGGAACACATTACACAGGGTTCCAGAGTAACATATAAAGTACAATCTTCTAAACGGAAAGATTCAAAATGTCCACTCGCATGATGAATCGCAAGCAGTTCCGCATGTGTCAGCGGATGGCTGGCCGTTTCCCTTAAATTATGTGCCCGGGCGATGATTTCGCCGTCATACACTACTACAGCCCCGATTGGTACTTCACCTTTATCAAATGCCTTCCCCGCCTCTTCAAGTGCCGCCTTCATAAATACGCTATGATTATTTTCTTTTGTCATGCAGTACAAACTCTCCACTTTCAATCAGGTCGGTGACACTGGCCAATATCATGTCAGCACCTTTTAAATCATCTTCCTTTGAAGTGCCGCTCAATACACCGATGGTATAAAGCCCTTCATCTTTGCCCAAAAGGGTATCCGCATCATTATCTCCGACCATCACGATATCATCAACAGCATAGTTATGCCTGTTCAAAAACGGGTACAGCACACGTATGTCCGGCTTCTGATACTCCGTATCGTCTCCGGCAACGATATCATCTATCAGTTCCGTCAGATCCAGTTGTTTAATAAAAAGCTCGGTTCCTTTCCGGCTGTCACTTGTTACAATAACATTTTTGTAACCTAAAGTCTTAAGTGTTGAAAGCACTTCTCTGGAGCCGTCAATAAGCTCCATATGTTCAGCTATGAAATCCAGGTTCTCTTCATAGAATCTCTGTGCCCATTCACCGCCGCCTTCGGCAAATTTTTCATATGTCTCATGAATATCCGTACCTGTGCCACTCGCTGCCACAGACCCCGATTGCATCTTGTTATCGACCAGGCCAAGTGCGCGGGCGACATTTTCTTTTTGCGAATGGATATTAAAGTGTTCCGTAAATGCCTTAACGCTTTTAATTGCAAAAGGAGTCCAGACTTTTTCGTAATTCAACAATGTGCCGTCCTTATCAAACAGTATCGCTTCCAATGACTATCCTCCTGGCAAAAATAAGAAGGCAGAAGCCTTCTTATGATTTTTCTTTTATTGCATTGATCATTTCCACGGTCATTTTCTCTAAGTCATATTTCGGGTTGAAGCCCCACTGCTCTCTCGCAGCACTTGCATCAATGGCATCGGGCCAGCTTTCTGCAAGTCCCTGGCGGACGGGATCCACTTCATATGACAGTTCAAAATCCGGAATATGTTTTTTTATTTCACCGGCTACGGTTTCCGGCTCTATGCTCATCGCAGTGACATTGAATGCATTACGGTCGATCAATTTGTCCTCGTCGGCCTCCATCAATTGAATGATGGCATCTATCGCATCATCCATATACATCATATCCATATAGGTCCCCTGCCCGATATAGGATGTATACCTGCCGCTTTTCACCGCTTCGAAAAATATCTCTACAGCGTAGTCCGTCGTACCGCCGCCCGGCTCCTTAATGTGGGAAATCAGCCCGGGAAACCGTACTCCGCGCGTATCCACACCGAATTTCGAATGGTAGTAGTCGCATAACAGCTCACCGGAGACTTTATTCACCCCGTACATTGAAGTCGGCCGCTGAATCGTCGTCTGCGGTGTATCTTTTTTAGGTGTAGACGGACCGAAGGCCCCGATTGAACTCGGTGCGAAAAATTTCAGCTTTTCCTTTCTCGCAACTTCCAGTGCGTTGAGCAGTCCGCCCATATTGATATCCCATGCTATCATCGGTTTTTCTTCACAAGTTGCACTGAGCAGCGCCGCCATATGCATTATGGTATCCGGTTCGAATTCATCAGCCAAATCTACCATTTCATCATACCTTCTTACATCCAGTATCTTAAATGGTTTGCCTTTTAACGGCCCCTCTGCCGGTTCGTTGATATCTGTCGGCAGAACATTCTCCTCACCATAAATCTCTCTTAATCTCACTGTCAGCTCCGTGCCAATCTGTCCTAGTGCTCCTGTTATTAAAATTCTTTTCATAATAAACCCCTTCAGGAAATAACCTTTAGTTCTTTTCCTACCTTTTCATAGATTTTAAGTGCATCATCCAGCATCTCTTTTGTATGTGATGCCATCGGCATATTACGGACACGCCCTGTGCCTCTCGGTACCGTCGGAAAGACGATCGATTTCGCGTAGACGCCCTCTTCCATCAGACGTTTTGAGAATTCCTGAGTCGTCTTCTCATCTCCGATGATACAGGGCGTGATCGGTGTTTCCGAGTTTCCGATATCAAAGCCAAGATCCTTCAGCCCATTCTTCAGATAATCGCCGTTTTCCCACAGCTGGTCATGCAGCTCAGTGGAAGCCATCAGCATTTTGACCGCTTCATTGATCGCTTTCGTATCACCCGGTGTCAATGAAGTAGAGAACAGGAACGGACGTGCCGCCACTTTCAGGTAATCGATGAGTTCCTGTGTACCTGCCACATAGCCGCCGACTACGCCGATCGCTTTGGACAGTGTACCCATCTGGATATCCACATCTTTTTCAAGTCCGAAGTGCTTCACTGTACCTGCGCCCTTGCCCATTACACCTGAACCGTGGGCATCATCCACATAAGTGATCAGATCGAACTCTTTGGCGATTTCAACAATTTCAGGCAGTTTCGCAACATCCCCGTCCATTGAGAACACACCGTCGGTGATGTACATCACTTTTTTATATTTTCCGGACTCAACAGCTTCTTTCGCTTTCTGTCTCAGGTCATCCATATCCGAATGATTGACACGGATGATTTTTGCACGTGACAGACGGCATCCGTCAATGATGGACGCATGGTTCAGTTCATCGGAAAGAATCGCATCTTCCTTGTTCATCACAGCCTGGATTGCTGCCATATTACAGTTAAAACCGGACTGGAATGCGACCGCTGCTTCAGTCCCTTTGAATTTTGCCAGTGTTTCCTCGAGTTCAACATGGACATCGAGCGTTCCGTTGATGGTTCTGACCGCGCCCGCACCGACACCATGCGTATCGATTGTTTCTTTCGCCGCCTTCTTCAGTGTTTCATCCGTTGCCAGCCCCAGATAGTTATTTGAGGATAAATTGATTAATTCTTTATCGTCAATATTGATTTTAGGACCGTTTGCACCCTTTACAACATTGATTTCGTTATATAATCCGTTATCCTTTAATTCCTTAAGGTTAGCCGATAAGTAATCGTTTAAAATTTTAGACATTTACCTCTCTCCTCTCACATTAATTCTATCATAATTAAGCGCTTTCTTTTAATGAAAACTGGTATAATCCAAGAAGTTGAAGTATTCATTCTAAAGCAAATAGTTTAAAAAATTAAAAATATTTGTTAAAATAAACTATTATCCAAATGGAGGTTACTATATGACTATTAATAATCTGGCTGAGTCCATCCTTCCTAAAATGATCGAACATAGAAGGTATCTGCATATGCATCCGGAAGTATCATTCCATGAAGTCGAAACTTATAAATATATTTTAAAATACTTAAAGCAATACGATAATTTAAAAATCCGTGAGAACGTCGGCGGCAAAGGATTNNGGATTGCTTGCGACATTCGGCGAAGGCCATCCCCATATAGCGATCCGCGCTGATTTTGATGCACTTCCGATTCAGGATGACAAAGATGTACCGTATAAATCTACGGTCGACGGTGTCATGCACGCCTGCGGCCATGACGGCCATACGAGCACTTTATTCGCGCTGGTGGATATGTTGAGTGAAAAGCAGGCATCAGGCAGCTTAAACGGTGCTGTATCATTCATCTTCCAGTTCGCAGAAGAAATCCAGCCCGGCGGTGCCATCTCGATGGTTGAAGATAATGTGCTGGACGGTGTCGATAAAGTCTACGGTCAGCACTACTGGAGCCAGTATCCGACGCACACCATCAAGGCAAAACCCGGTCCGATCATTTCGAGCCCGGATTATTTTGTCATTACCATCAACGGTAAAGGCGGGCATGCGGCACACCCTCACGATGCAGTCGACCCTGTGCTGATTGCAGCAGAAGTCATTACAAACCTGCAGAGTGTCGTTTCAAGACAAATCTCCCCTATGGACAATGCCGTCGTGACATTCGGCAAGGTCAGTGCCGGCTCGGCATTCAACATCATACCGGAGACCGCTGAGATTGTAGGGACTGTACGTACTTTCAAACCTGAAATCAAAGATAAGATTTATGAAATATTCCAGAATGAAGTCGAGTTTACAGCGAAGAAACGCGGGGCCAATGGCGATCTTTATTATAACTACGGTTATCCTGCGGTCATCAACCATGATGCCGAGGCAGAAGTCATCGAACAGGCAGCGACAGAACTGGAGCTGCCTTTCGAAACCGCAAAACCGCTGATGATCGGTGAAGATTTCAGCTACTACATTTTAGAAAAGCCCGGTGCATTCTTCTTTACAGGTTCCGGCAACAGCGATAAGCAGTCGGACCATGTCCACCATCATTCAATGTTTGACCTGGATGAGGATGCGATGGTGAGCGGCTTATCCATGTTCATGAAAATACTTGAACTTGAGCAGGTGATCAAATGGAATTAAAAGATATAGAAAAATTTGCAAATGATAATTTCAATGAACTCGTAAAACTGCGCCGTCACTTCCACATGAATCCTGAACTGTCCTTTAAAGAAGTGCATACACCGGCGTATATCGCAGACTACCTGCGTGACCTCGGACTCGATGTGCAGGAAGGCGTCGGCGGGCGCGGCGTTGTCGGCAAGCTCATAATCGACGAAAAACTGCCCACAGTGGCCCTTCGTGCCGATTTCGACGCTCTGCCCATCCATGACCAGAAAGACGTGCCATACCGTTCTGTCGTCCCTGGAGTGATGCATGCATGCGGACATGATGCTCATACTTCTGTCATCATGACGGCTGCGCGTATTTTAAGTGAAAATAAAGACTCCCTTAACGGAAACGTCGTATTCATATTCCAGCATGCCGAGGAAGTCGATCCCGGCGGTGCGATCCAGATGATCGCCGACGGATGCCTGGACGGCGTCGATGCGATATTCGGCCAGCACGTGTCCACAAGTCTTGATATCGGTACAATCGGCTATAAAAAAGGGACGGCGACCGGTATGCCGGACGATTTCACGGTCAAGATAAAAGGCCGCGGCGGACACGCCTCAAAGCCGGACGGTGCGATCGATCCACTGGCTGCAGCAATTTCATTCTGCAGCCAGATGCAGTACGCGGTTACACGCAAAGCCTCACCGATGGAACCTGTTGTACTGTCCATTACGATGTTCAACGGCGGACACCAGCATAACGTCATTCCCGACGAGGTTGAAGTCGGCGGCACCATCCGTACTTTCAACAAGGAAACGCAGGATATCATGATTAAAGAGCTTAAAAAATGTTTGGAAGGTCTGGTCACGATTACGGGCATCTCATATGATCTGGATTACATGAAGGGCTATCCGCCTGTTGTCAACGATGACAAGAAAACCGACATCGTCATCCAGGCATCAGATGAAGTTTCAACGGTCGACGCCATCCAGTCACTGGAACCGGATCTCGGGGGAGAAGACTTCTCCTACTATCTTCAGAGAGTGCCCGGGACTTTTTATTACACAGGTGTAAGGAATGCCAGCTTCAGGGCAGATTATCCGCATCATCACGGCATGTTCGACATCGACGAAAAAGGACTGATCAATGCATTGTCAGTGATGCTGCGTTCAGTGTTCATATTTTTTGAAGAGGAGGCGTCAAAGTGATGGATATTAAAAAGGAGATTGAATCCAGATTCGAAGATATGACAGCCGTGCGCCGTCATATCCACAGATATCCCGAGCTGTCCTTTCAGGAAGAGAAGACGAAAACCTATATATACGACCAGATCAAGAACCTTCCTCTGGAAATAAAAAGGGACGTCGGCGGAAACGGTCTAAGTGCGAGACTGCAGGTCAGCGATGATTACAAAACGGTCGCACTGCGCGCGGATTTCGATGCACTGGCTATTCAGGAGGAAAACGACGTCGAATATAAATCAGAGTTTGACGGCGTCATGCATGCATGCGGACACGATGCCCACACAGCAATGTTGATTACGACGGCAAAAATATTGTGTGAGCATAGGGATACGTTGCCTGTGAACGTGGTGTTCATATTCCAGCATGCCGAAGAGCAGCTGCCGGGTGGTGCCAAGAGCATGGTCGAAGCCGGAGTACTTGAAGATGTGAACTATGTTTACGGTATTCACGTATCAAGCAAATACCCCGTAGGCACGCTCGGTTATACCTACGGCTACAAACATGCGAGTGCCGATCAATTTACATTCAATGTGATCGGCCGGGGAGGACATGGCGCAGAACCGCATCAAGCAATCGATCCGGTTGTCGCATCCGCTTCACTCGTGCAGCAGCTGCAGACAATCGTTTCAAGAACCGTAGACCCGTTGAAGTCGGCAGTCGTCACTGCAAGCATGTTCAATGCCGGCAGTGCATTCAATATCATCCCTACGAAGGCTGAAGTTACCGGCACCGTCCGCACATTCG
>DEQG01000006.1:7939-8541 GCA_002360325.1 Salinicoccus sp. UBA3372
ACCAGCGGCGGAACGGACTTCATTACAGACTTTGAAGAAGCAGAAACATCAATGGGCGGCGAAGACTTCGCCTATTACCTGGAAGAGATACCAGGCGCCTTCTTCAATATCGGCACGAAAAATGAAACACTCGGCACAGACTATCCGCACCATCATCCGAAATTCAATATCGACGAAGAAGGAATGAAAGCGGGAGTCGAGTCATATTTGAGACTTATAACAGGATTCAGGGAAGTTTAAAACCCATCATTCTGTTGAATACAAAAAAGGTCAAAATCCCGATGGGATTTTGACCTTTTTATTTACTCATCAAGTAATAGATGCTCCGCTTCTTTCAACATTTCATAAGCACCTTCTGATCTGTTGGAGCATATCACCATTGTATAATCTTCATCAGGATAATAGACCGCCCGGAAGTTGACTCCGGGATCATATCCCATCTGGATATATTTCACTACAGACTCTCCTGACATTTCCATATAACCTGCATAACCATACCCGATGTCTTCAGCAACATTCACCCGGGGCTTTAAAAACTCCCGCTTCATTTCATCCGATAAAATCTTTCCGTCTCTCATTGACTCCCAGAATAGAGAGAATTC
>DEQG01000144.1:0-2646 GCA_002360325.1 Salinicoccus sp. UBA3372
TTATTGATAAAGATACGAAAGTATTAGTACAAGGTATCACTGGCTCGACTGCGTTGTTCCATACAGAGCAGATGCTTGAGTATGGCACTAAAATTGTGGCAGGTGTAACACCGGGTAAAGGTGGCCAGGAAGTTCAGGGCGTTCCTGTGTTCAATACAGTAGAAGAAGCTAAAAAGGAAACGGGTGCAACAGTATCGGTCATCTACGTGCCGGCACCGTTTGCAGCAGATGCAATCATCGAAAGTGCTGAGGCAGAACTTGATCTTGCCATCTGTATTACAGAGCACATCCCTGTAGTTGATATGGTTAAAGTGAAACGTTATTTAGAAGGTAAGAAAACGCGTCTTGTCGGTCCTAACTGTCCGGGTGTCATCACTGCTGATGAGTGTAAAATCGGCATTATGCCTGGCTATATCCACAAAAAAGGCCACGTTGGTGTAGTAAGCCGTTCAGGTACATTGACTTATGAAGCGGTTCATCAGCTGACTCAGGCTGGAATCGGCCAGACAACGGCTGTCGGTATCGGCGGAGACCCGGTAAACGGCACGGACTTTATTGATACACTTAAAGCATTCAACGAAGATCCGGAAACTGAAGCAGTTGTAATGATTGGTGAAATCGGCGGAACTGCTGAAGAAGAAGCGGCTGAATGGGTTAAAGAAAACATGACGAAACCTGTTGTCGGCTTCATCGGCGGTGTAACTGCACCTCCAGGAAAACGCATGGGCCATGCCGGTGCGATCATTTCAGGCGGTAAAGGGACTGCTGATGAAAAAATCAAAACAATGAATGCATGCGGTATTGAAACTTCAGATACACCATCAGAAATCGGTGAAACTCTGATTAAGCGTATTAAAAAAGAAGATGGCCTGTATGAAAAGTGCCTGACTGTAAAATAAACTTCATATTCTCGTCTATATGATAAAAAATAGTGCTGTTCCTTTTGCGGACAGCACTATTTTTGTCTTTATTTACCAAATTTTGAATTGTTAATGTAAAATTTAAATTCGGCTTTTTAACTTATAATTAAAGTTATCATATAAAGAGGTGATGACTTGAACTTTTTAGCACTGTCATATGCAGGGGTCACTGTACAGGAATACCGTCAAATAAAAGAAATACAGTCTGAAGTCAGAATGCCGCAGAAAATACAGAATAAACTCCAGACTGCACACCGTCTGAATACAGAACAGATTAAGCTGCAGCTCCTGGACCGGAATATCACATACATAACTATCAATGATGAGGACTACCCGGTGCTGCTTAAAGAGATACACGATCCGCCATACATACTTTATATGAAAGGTGAGTTGAGTTTATTGAACCGGCCGATGCTCGGAATTGTCGGCAGCAGAAAAGCGACAAGGTACACTTCGGAATCGTTGGAGACGATCATCCCTGACTTGAAAAATTTGTCTGTTGTTTCAGGTCTTGCTTACGGGGCGGATGAAATTGCACATAAACTTTGCCTCTTGCATGAAGTACCCGTAATCGGAGTACTCGCTTTCGGACACGATTTTCACTACCCAAAATCTACATATAATTTACGCACCCGGATGGAAAAATCGAATCTTACAATCAGTGAATATCCACCGCACGCTTCAATACAGAAATGGCGTTTTATTGCACGCAATCGTATTATAGCGGGTTTGTCATATGGTGTTCTTGTAACTGAGGCGGAAGAAAAAAGCGGCAGTCTGGTCACGCTGGAAATGGCCATGAATGAAAATAGGAACACTTACTGTCTCCCGGGTAATATTACTTCAATGTTATCTAAAGGGACCAATGCACGCATTCAGGAAGGTGCTGAAATTGTCCTTTCCAGTGATGATATATTAAAGGATTATTTATAAAAATTTTCAGTATTTTAGTTATGTGAATAAACTTTAAGAGTTGACAAAAGAAAAAATTGCAATTAGTATTTGATTTTGAAACTACAACCGAAGGAGGCAAACGCATCGTGGCTGATAATTTAGTAATAGTAGAATCCCCTGCGAAAGCTAAAACGATTGAAAAGTATTTAGGCAAAAGATATAAAGTCGTTGCTTCAATGGGACACTTGCGTGATTTGCCCCGCAGTCAAATGGGAATTGACACTGAAAACAATTACGAACCTAAATATATAACAATTCGAGGCAAAGGTCCGCTTTTGAAAGATTTGAAGAAGGAAGCGAAAAAAGCCAAGAAAGTGTTTTTAGCTAGTGACCCGGACCGCGAGGGAGAAGCGATAGCATGGCACTTATCACATGCTCTCGGAGAAAATAATGATTATTATAGAGTGGTATTTAACGAAATAACAAAAGATGCAGTAAAAGAAAGTTTTAAAAGCCCGGGCAAGATCAATCAGGAACTGGTGGACGCCCAGCAGGCGAGACGTTTATTGGACAGACTGGTGGGCTACAATATTTCACCGGTATTATGGAAGAAAGTTAAAAAAGGATTATCTGCAGGACGTGTACAATCTGTTGCGCTCCGTCTGATCATCGACCGTGAGAATGAAATACGCAACTTCAAACCGGAAGAGTACTGGACGATTGAGAGCGACTTCAAATATAAGCGTTCGGAATTCAAAGGTAAATTCAATTCCGTAAATAATAAAAAAGTGAAATTGAAGACAAGAGAAGATGTCGATAAAGTACTTGCCGA
>DEQG01000144.1:2820-5444 GCA_002360325.1 Salinicoccus sp. UBA3372
GTGGGTCTGATCACGTATATGAGAACCGACTCCACAAGAATTTCACCGGTCGCGAAAGCAGAGGCGGCGGATTATATAGTAGATACTTTCGGAAAAGAGTTTCTCGGCTACCAGAAAAAGCAGAAAGAAAATGCTCAGAGCCAGGACGCACACGAAGCGGTGAGACCGACTTCAAGCATGAGAACACCTGCGAACATGAAGCAATATCTGACACGTGACCAGCACCGTCTGTACAAACTCATCTGGGACCGTTTCATAGCAAGTCAGATGGCGCCTGCTATTCTCGATACTGTCAGAATGGACATGTCGAATAACGGCATAATTTTCAGAAGTAACGGCCAGACGATCAAATTCAAAGGTTTCATGCAGATTTATATCGAAGGTAAAGATGATGAGGAAGAAGAGCTGAACAACCGTCTTCCGGAAATTGTTGAAGGCGAGAAGGTCACCAGCCTGAAAATCAATCCGAATCAGCACTTTACACAACCGCCGCCGAGATTTACAGAGGCGAGGCTTGTCAAAACGCTGGAAGAGCTCGGTATCGGACGACCGTCAACATACTCTCCGACGATCGATACAATTCAAAAGCGTAACTATGTCCGCATGGACCAGAAGCGCTTTATGCCGACAGAAATCGGTGAGATTGTGCATCAGTCCATGGAAGAGTACTTCCCGGATATAATAGATGTTGATTTTACGAAGACGATGGAAGCAGATCTGGACAGTGTCGCAGAAGGTAAAGCATCATGGAAAAAAGTCATCGATGATTTCTATAAGGAATTCGAACCGCGTGTAGAACGTGCGGAAGAAGAAATGGAGAAAATAGAAATCAAGGATGAACCGGTCGGAGAAGACTGTGAGAAGTGTGGTTCTCCGATGGTTTATAAAATGGGACGTTACGGCAAGTTCAAAGCCTGCTCGAATTTCCCTGACTGCAGAAATACAAAAGCGATTGTCAAATCGATCGGTGTAACATGTCCGAAATGTAAAAAAGGGGATGTCATCGAACGCAAATCCAAAAAGAACCGTATATTTTACGGATGTGACCAGTATCCCGAATGTGATTTCATCAGCTGGGACAGACCGATAGGAAGAGATTGTCCGAAGTGTGACCATCATCTTGTCGAAGCGAAAAAAGGTAAGAATGCCCAGGTTAAATGTTCAAACTGTGATTACACAGAGAAAGTGAATAATTAACTTTTAATCTACCTATGAACAATAGGTAGATTTTTTTGGCTCTTTTTAGCCTTTAAACTAATTGATTAAATAATTAATTGATAATATTCATATTATTGTGTGCAATTCTGTATGAAATATTTTATAATACTGAATGGGCACTTAATCCATGCTTTTGTCTATACAGTAAAATTATTGAAAGGCTATTTGGAATTGTGTTAAGATTCTGATAAAAGGAGGTAAATCCAATCGTTTTTAAACAACGTTTTTTGGACCGTTTGTTTTATCAGAGAAATTTATCGGAACACACAATTAAAAGCTATGCTAAAGATTTAGACGAATTTCATGAATTTTTAAAGAGTGAAGGTTTGAATATAAGTACATTTAAATATATGGATGCCAGGAACTATCTGGCCATGTTGTATGATAAAGGACTTAAACG
Source organism: Salinicoccus sp. UBA3372 (assembly GCA_002360325.1). Lineage (GTDB taxonomy): Bacteria > Bacillota > Bacilli > Staphylococcales > Salinicoccaceae > Lacicoccus > Lacicoccus merdavium. The sequence continues at coordinate 4,439 of DEQG01000144.1, forward strand.
ATCGACTGTGTCCAGGAAAATATCTTCGCTGCGCAGTTACTATCATTTTCTGATCGAACATGGCGAAGTGGAAAACCATCCGTTCTTAAATCTGCCTTTTCCAAAAAAAGAAAAAGCATTACCTACCTTTTTATATGAAAATGAAATCGATGCACTTTTTGAATCTCTGGATCAGAGCAGCAAGATGTACCTGCGCGATAAAGCGATTCTTGAACTGCTTTACGCCACCGGTATCCGGGCATCCGAGCTGATTTCTTTGAAAATAGAACGAATAGATTTTGATTATATGATCATAAAAGTCTGTGGAAAAGGGAACAAGGACAGAATAGTGCCCTTTAATGAGACGACAAAATCGAGCCTGAAAGAATATATCGGACATTTTAAAAAATTTATCGATGAAAGTGGTTCGCTCTGGCTGAATTACCGTTATGAACCGCTCACAGTGAGGGGGCTGCGTCATGTGCTTGATACGATGGTTAAACGGAGTGCGCAAAATTTTGACCTCCATCCCCATAAGCTGAGACACAGTTTCGCGACCCATCTGCTGAACAACGGGGCGGATATCAGGGCAGTCCAGGAATTGCTTGGACATGAATCACTGCAGACAACGCAGAAGTATACTCATATTTCAAAAGAGCAGCTGAGAAAAACATATTTGAATACACATCCTGGAAGTCAGAAGAGGTGAAGAAATGGCTATAAAAGGTACCACGATATTTGCGATTCAGCATAACGGCTCCCGGGCCATTGCAGGTGACGGGCAGGTGACACTCGGCAATCAGGTCGTCATGAAGCATACCGCAAAAAAAGTGCGGAGACTGTTTGATGATAAAGTTGTTGCCGGTTTTGCAGGAAGTGTGGCAGATGCATTCACTTTATTTGAGAAATTTGAAGCAAATCTCTACTCCTACAACGGCAACCTGCAGAGAGCCGCAGTCGAACTCGCAAAAGAGTGGCGCGGTGATAAGATGCTGCGTCAGCTTGAGGCAATGTTAATCGTAATGGA
>DEQG01000144.1:5532-14139 GCA_002360325.1 Salinicoccus sp. UBA3372
GGAAACTATGCACTAAGCGCAGGCCGTGCACTTAAAAGATACAGCAGTGAACTGTCGGCGAAGGAAATAGCATATAACAGTCTGCTCATTGCCAGCGAAATATGCGTGTTCACCAATGACAACATAATAGTAGAATCTATCGATTAAAGGAGCGTTTATATTGAAACAGAATTTGACTCCAAGAGAGATTACATCGAGGCTTGATGAGGATATCATCGGTCAGGATGAAGCAAAGAAGAAAGTTGCCATAGCAATGCGCAACCGGTTCAGACGTATGATGCTTGAAGATGAACTCCGTGATGAGGTCATCCCTAAAAATATATTGATGATCGGCCCGACAGGTGTCGGCAAGACCGAAATAGCAAGACGGATGGCAAAACTGACAGGTGCTCCGTTTACAAAAGTCGAAGCGACCAAGTTCACTGAAGTCGGCTATGTCGGACGTGATGTGGAAAGTATGGTCAGAGATCTTGTACAGGCAAGTGTCAAGCTGGTCAAGGATGAAAAGATGGTCCTGGTCAAAGAAGATGCGGAAGATCTTGCGAATGAAAGACTGATCGCATTGCTTGCACCGGGGTTTAAAAAGGAAAAAACGACGACGAATCCTTTTGAAGCGCTGATGAACCAGCAGGGCGCAGACGACTCGGAAGAGGAAGTGACGCCGGAAGTGAGGGACAAGCGGCGCAGTCTCCGCTCCAAACTGCTGAACGGCTATCTGGAGGATGAGGAAGTCAGTATAGAAGTACAGGAAGAACAAAATCCTATGGGCATGATGATGCCGGGCATGGAAGATTCGGGCATGCAGGATATGTTCAAACAGTTCATGCCGAAGAAAAAACACAAGCGTACAATGCCTGTTAAAAAGGCACGTGAATATCTGATTCGTGAAGAAGCCGAAAAAATCATCGATACGGACAATGTCAACGATGAGGCGATCCAGCTTGCAGAAACGATGGGCATCATATTCATTGATGAAATGGATAAGATTGCAAAAGGCGGACAGAACTCGGGCGATGTTTCCAGAGAAGGCGTCCAAAGGGATATTCTTCCTATTGTCGAAGGCAGCCGGGTTCAGACGAAGTACGGATCTATCGACACGGAGCATATATTATTCATCGGGGCCGGCGCGTTCCATGTTTCCAAACCGAGTGATCTGATACCTGAACTTCAGGGCAGATTCCCGATCAGGGTGGAACTGGATAAGCTGACCGCCGCTGATTTTGAAAAGATACTGAAAGAGCCGAAACGCTCGCTGATCAGACAGTATGAAGCACTGCTCCAGACCGAAGAGGTCACCATCTCGTTTACGGATGAAGCAATTGTCGAACTGGCCAAAACAGCACATCAGGTCAATACGGATACAGATGACATCGGAGCCAGAAGACTCCATACAATACTCGAAACACTGCTTGAGGAACTGTTGTTTGAAGCGAGCAATATGCAGGGTGCACATGTAGAGATTACAGAGCAGTATGTAAACAGCAAATTGTCCCACATTCAGAAAGATGAGAAATTAAGTCAATTTATATTATAAAAAATAAAGGAGAATTCTAAATGAGTTCACTATTACAAAAAACAAGAGAAATCAATACACTTATTCAAAGCATTGCGGGCGTTAAAGTAGATTTTAATGAGGTATCTGAAAAAGTAAGCCGGGTTCTTGAATGTAACGTCTTCATCGTATCCCGTAAAGGTAAGCTGCTCGGTTTCGGCGTCAATCACAAAATTGAAAACGAGCGTATCATCGAAATGCTTGAAAACCGCCGTTTCCCTGAAGAATACGTAAATAAAATCATGAGAGTCAGTGAAACAACAGAAAATATCGATTTTGATAATGAACTGACAATCTTTCCGACAGAAGATTCATTCCAGGATTCCGAAACGACGATTCTGCCAATCTACGGCGGCGGAGAGCGTCTCGGCACTTTGGCGCTTGGCAGAGTGACAGAACAGTTCAGCCAGGACGATCTTGTGCTTGCTGAATATGCAACAACGGTGGTCGGCATGGAAATCCTGAGAGAAAAACATGAAGAGATTGAAAAGAAAGCCCGCGACAAAGCGAGCATTGCCATGGCTATCCGTTCATTATCATATTCAGAAAGAGAAGCGATCGAGCATATCTTTGATGAACTGAATGCCGATGAAGGACTCCTTGTTGCATCGAAAGTTGCAGACAGAGTGGGCATTACCCGTTCGGTAATCGTTAACGCACTCCGTAAATTGGAGAGTGCGGGTGTCATTGAATCACGTTCTCTGGGCATGAAAGGAACATTCATCAAAGTTAAGAAAGAAGACTTCCTGCCGGAACTCAGAAAAGAGAGCTAATATATATTTGATTTATGTGTTTATATATGGTATATTATTTAACGGCAAAAAAATTGCCGATTACGCACAATGTTATGCACGATGAAATCGGTGCTCATCACTGAGTGGTTTCGTCCAGTAGCATTGGAGGTAACAACAAAAGGAGGAAATATCATGGCAGTAATTACTATGAAACAATTACTTGAAGCTGGTGTACACTTCGGTCACCAGACACGTCGTTGGAACCCTAAGATGAAGAGATACATCTTCACTGAGAGAAACGGCATCTACATCATCGACCTGCAGAAAACAGTTAAGAAAGTTGCTGAAGCATATAACTTTGCTAAAAGCATTTCTGAAGACGGCGGTAAAATTTTATTCGTCGGTACTAAGAAACAGGCTCAGGACGCTATCAAAGAAGAAGCGGAAAGAGCTGGACAGCTGTACGTCAACCAGAGATGGCTGGGCGGTATCTTAACTAACTACAAAACAATTTCTAAGCGTATCAGACGCATTGACGAAATTGAAAAGATGGAAGCAGACGGAGTTTTCGAAGTACTTCCTAAAAAAGAAGTTGTTGAGATCCGTAAGGAATATGACCGTTTAATCAAATTCTTAGGCGGTATCCGTGACATGAAAGAAATGCCTAAGGCATTATTCATCGTTGACCCTCGTAAAGAGCGCAACGCAATCGCGGAAGCTCACAAACTGGGCATTCCTATCATCGCAATGGTGGATACAAACTGTGATCCGGATGAAATAGACTATGTCATCCCTGCAAACGACGATGCAATCCGTGCAGTACGTCTTATGACAGGTAAAATGGCAGACGCTGTTTTAGAAGGACAGCAAGGTGTTTCTGATGATGAAGTGGCAGCAGAACAGAACATTGATTTGGAAGAATCAGCTGAACCTGCTAAAGAAGAAACAGCAGAAACTAAAAGCGAATAGTTTTTAATAGATTAAATGTTTAATATTGGTGATAAGTAAATTCTCTTATCACCTTTTTTAAAATATGATTCCAGGAGGATTAAGTAATGGCTACTATTTCGGCAAAATTAGTAAAAGAACTACGTGAAAAAACAGGTGCAGGAATGATGGACTGTAAAAAAGCACTTCAGGCAACTGACGGTGACCTTGAGGCAGCAGTTGATCATTTACGTGAAAAAGGCATTTCGAAAGCGGCTAAAAAATCAGACCGCATCGCAGCAGAAGGTCTTGTACACGTTGCTTCCAAAGGTAACGACGGTGTAATTGTAGAGATCAACTCTGAAACTGACTTTGTTGCACGTAACGAAGATTTCCAAAAGCTTGTTCAAGATATAGCGAACCATATCCTCGATGTTAAACCTGAAGATATCGATGCACTGAACAAATCAGAACTTGACGGTCAGACTGTAGAAGATAAAATTACAGAAGCAGTATCAAAAATCGGTGAGAAACTGACTTTAAGAAGATTCGTTCTTGCTGAAAAAACCGACAATGGTGCTTTTGGTGAGTACCTGCATATGGGCGGACGCATCGGTGTCCTTTCTGTGGTGGAAGGTACAACTGACGCTGAAGTTGCAAAAGGTGTCGCAATGCACGCAGCAGCACTCAACCCAAAATATGTTTCTTCAGACCAGGTTCCTGAAGAAGAGCTTAAGCATGAGAGAGAAATCCTCAAGCAGCAGGCACTTAACGAAGGCAAGCCTGAAAAGATCGTTGATAAAATGGTGGAAGGCAGAATGCGCAAGTATTTGGAAGAAATCAGCATCGTAAACCAGCCATTCGTCAAAGACTCAGAAATCACTGTGGAAAAATATTTACAGCAGCACGATTCAAAATTAGTTGACTTTGTTCGTTTTGAAGTTGGAGAAGGTCTTGAGAAAAGAGAAGAAAACTTCGCTGATGAAGTTATGGGTCAGGTTAATAAGTAATAAAAAGACACTTCGGTGTCTTTTTTTCTAAAATAAGCTCATCAAATATCATAAGTGAGGGAACTATAATGGCTGAATCTTCAACTTACAAAAGAATTGTTTTAAAACTGAGCGGCGAAGCACTGGCAGGCAACGACGGTTTCGGAATCAATCCCGAAGTGATCAAAAATGTTGCTTCCCAAGTGTCTGAAGCAAAAGAACTTGGAGTGGAAATTGCGGTTATCGTCGGCGGCGGTAACATATGGAGAGGCAAAGTGGGCAGTGACCTTGGTATGGACCGCGGCACAGCGGACTACATGGGAATGCTCGCAACCGTAATGAATTCACTTGCACTGCAGGACAGTCTTGAACAGCTCGGCTGTGAGACGAGAGTTCTGACTTCAATCGAGATGAAGCAGGTTGCGGAGCCGTATATCCGCAGACGTGCGATCAGACATTTGGAAAAAGGCCGTATCGTCATCTTTGCTGCAGGAATCGGCAATCCGTACTTTTCTACTGATACAACCGCGGCGCTCAGAGCTGCTGAAATTGAGGCAGATGTAATATTAATGGGTAAAAACAATGTCGACGGTGTTTATTCCGCAGATCCTAAACTGGACAATGACGCATTTAAATATGATAATTTAACATATATGGAAATGCTCCAGGAAAATCTGCAGGTGATGGATGCTACAGCATCTTCATTCTGTATGGACAATGACATCCCGCTTGTGGTATTTTCAATTACAGAACAGGGCAATATCAAACGTGCAGTTTCCGGAGAAATGATTGGTACGACTATTACTAAATAAAAAAATCAGTAGGAGAGAATCATATGATTGATGCAATTTTAAAAGATGCTAAAAACAGGATGCAGAAAACTGCGGAAAGTCTTCAGAGAGAACTTGCAGGCATCCGTACAGGTCATGCAAATGCAAACCTTTTGGAAAGAGTGACTGTTGATTACTACGGGGCACCGACACCGGTCAACCAGCTTGCGACTATTGCTGTACCGGAGGCGAGAATGCTGACTGTCACTCCTTATGACAAAAGCTCGGTTGATGATGTGCTGAAAGCGATTCAGCAGGCTGATCTGGGCATCAACCCTACAAGTGACGGCACAATGATCCGTATCACGGTACCACAGCTTACAGAAGAGCGACGCAGGGAATTTGTAAAGGATGCCAGAAAAGAAGGCGAAGATGCAAAGGTTTCTGTAAGAAACATCCGTCGTGAAGCAAATGATAAGCTGAAAAAACAGGAAAAAGACGGGGATATTTCAGAAGATGAACTGCGCTCATATACAGAAGATGTGCAAAAGATCACTGATGACTCGATTGCCAAGATTGATCAACTTTGCGATGAAAAAGAAAAAGATATTTTGGAAGTTTAGCCAAAAAAGAGCAGGTTGAACCTGCTCTTTTTTTTGTGCCCGGAATTTATGGTACAATAAACTAATTGAGTCAACATAACTATAGATGTATACTAATAAATATAATTCTTGTGGAGGACCATATGTTAGGTAGAAAAAAAGAAGCAGAACAGACGAAGGACTTACCTTTACATATAGCAATGATCATGGACGGCAACGGACGTTATGCAAAGCTGAAAAGACGCCCGCGCGTACACGGTCATTATGAAGGTATGCAAAATGTAAAACGTATCACGAGACATGCCTCTGATATTGGGATAAAATATTTAACATTGTATGCATTTTCAACAGAAAATTGGAGCAGGCCGAGTGCTGAAGTAAGTTATTTGATGAAGCTTCCGGGAGACTTTCTTGGTTCATTCCTGCCGGAACTGATTGAAAAAAACGTTAAAGTGACGACGATTGGCAATATGGATGACCTTCCGAAGCATACGATAAAAGCAGTCGCAAAGGCTGTGGACGATACGAAGGGCAACACCGGCCTCAATTTGATTTTTGCGCTGAATTACGGCGGCAGAGATGAATTGATACAGGCATTCAAAAGAATCCACGAAGATATCAATGATGAAAAGCTTCAGGCTGAAGAAGTCGATGATGCACTGGTTCAGAAGTATCTGATGACATACAACATACCGGATCCTGAAATGATCATCAGGACAAGCGGTGAATACAGACTGAGCAACTTTTTATTATGGCAGTCTTCTTATAGTGAATTGTTTTTCACAAATACATTATGGCCGGAGTTCGGGCCTGACGAACTGGATGAACTCATCATACAATACAGAAAAAGGGATAGACGTTTCGGCGGACTAAATGATAAGGAGGTTTAAAGATGAGGACAAGAACAATTACGGCGATTATTGCAATGATAATTTTCATACCGATTGTTGTCATCGGGTCTTTACCGATGCTCATTGCAGTATACCTCCTTGCTCTTACCGCGCTTTATGAAATACTCAAGATGAACAGAATACATATATTTTCAATACCGGGGATACTCTCGCTGATTGCGTTATCCATCGTGATAATGCCGAGGGCGGATTATTCCTATATAACTGTCATCACCGAATCCCAGGTCGATATGATCATCGTCATGGCACTGTTGATGCTGAGCTTCACAGTTGTCAGTAAAAACAGGTTTTCATTCGTTGATATGGGATTCTGTGTGCTGGCAGTCGCCTATATCGGCATCGGCTTCATGTACTTTTATGAAACCAGGGAAGCGGGCATAATATTCATATTATATGCGCTGCTCATCGTCTGGATGACGGACACGGGAGCGTACCTTGCCGGCAGAACGTTCGGTAAGAGAAAGCTGTGGCCGCAGATCAGTCCGAACAAAACTGTGGAAGGTTTTGTCGGAGGGATTTTATCGAGTGTACTGCTTGCATTCATATTCAGTTTATTCGGTCTGCTTGACAACGTGCCGATGTTCCTGCTGATCATCTACACGATGATTTTAAGTGCTGCGGGCCAGCTCGGCGACCTGGTGGAATCTGCCCTGAAACGTCATTTCGACGTCAAAGATTCAGGCAACCTGCTGCCGGGACACGGCGGTGTACTGGACCGCTTCGACAGCTTTATATTCGTCCTGCCTCTGATGAACATACTGCCATTGGTGAGTTAAGGATATTGGAGTGAATACAATGAAAAGAATTTCAATTTTGGGGGCGACGGGCTCAATCGGCACACAGGCGATCGAAGTGCTGAGGGAGTACCGGAATCAGTTTAAACTGGTGAGCCTGTCCGCCGGCAGAAACATGGATAAATTACGCGAGATTTTAAACACTGTTGAGCCGGAACTGGTCTCTGTCATGGATGACGGCGACCGGAAGGCGCTCGCATCTGAATATCCTGCAATTACATTCGTCAGCGGCGAAAGAGGCCTCGATGAAATTGCAAGTGACGACAGTGATATGCTTCTCACTGCAATTATGGGAAGCGTCGGTCTCGGACCGACATTGAAGGCGATTGAAAACGGCAAGGATATCGCACTTGCGAACAAAGAAACACTGGTTGCCGCAGGCGGCCTGGTGATGACTGCCGCAAAGAAGAATAATGTGAATATCCTCCCCGTCGATTCAGAGCATTCGGCGATTTTTCAATGTCTGCGGGGAGAAAGACATTCCGAGATCAAGCAGCTGATCATTACCGCAAGCGGCGGTTCTTTCAGGGACCTTTCAAGAGCTGAACTGGATGATGTCACACTGGCTGATGCACTCAACCATCCGAACTGGTCGATGGGCCAAAAGATTACAATAGATTCTGCAACCATGATGAATAAAGGTCTTGAAGTCATTGAAGCAAAATGGCTGTTTGACCTGGAAGTGGATCAGATATCCACCCTGCTTCACAAGGAAAGCACAATCCATTCCATGGTGGAGTTTATCGACAACAGCATCATTGCACAGCTCGGCAATTCGGATATGAAACTGCCGATCCAGTTTGCCTTCAGCCACCCCGACCGTCTGCCGATGAATAATCCGTTGGACTTGAATACCATGAGTCAGCTGAACTTCAAACCGATGGACTTCGAACGTTTCAAAATGCTGAAGCTTGCATATGAAGCGCTCAGAATCGGCGGTACGATGCCGGCGGTGATGAATGCGGCGAACGAGTATGCCGTAGACAGGTTTTTAAAAGGAGAGATTTCTTTCCTTGATATAGAAAAGATAGTAGAATTACGGATGGAAGAACATGAAGTGATCGGTGAACCGGACCTGGAAACCATCCTTCATTATGATAAACTTTTTAAATCAAATATGAGGTGATAGATTTGGCCGGCATTTTAGCTTTTATAGTAGTATTCGGTGTGCTGGTCACTGTTCACGAACTGGGCCACTTAATAGTTGCGAAACGTGCAGGTATAATGTGTCCCGAGTTTGCAATTGGAATGGGACCAAAGATTTTTTCTTATAAGTTCAATGATACAGTTTATACGATACGCCTGCTCCCGGTCGGCGGCTATGTCAG
>DEQG01000047.1:0-1502 GCA_002360325.1 Salinicoccus sp. UBA3372
TCCGGATCCATGAATATTGAACAGCCGCTCGTCGTATATTCCAGATAATAACCGCCAAACTGGCGGGTTGCTTCTTCCTTATCCATCTCCAGTGCATCTGAGAGACCTTCGATTTCATCGAGTATTTTCGGTGCAATATCTCCCATGACACGGAGAAATTTTTCAGGGTCAATAATAAAGTGACGGTGCTTTCTAGGTTTCCACTGCCGTTCGCGGTTCTTAAGTATCGGTGAACTCTTAAGCAGCTGCCCCTGATAATATCCGAAATCATAATGCGTCCCTCTGAATTGGGTGACATCGCTGTAGTACTGTTTCATAGTCCGCTCACTCCTGTGTTTTCTCTATTGACAGTGTACGTGATATTACAAATCAATTGAAATTAACGGCTTGCATCAAAAAAGCTCCGGCGTACCGGAGCGCTTCATTTCATATTATTCGTTTCCTTCACTGATCTCGCTGACAGCGAGAATTGCATTCGCAATCTCTTCAGGTGTGATCCTGCTGCTCAGATTGCTGAACGTGTCATTCGGATCTGTTGCGAGTTCACCGACTTTGACGAGGTCTTCAAAGCTGGTGTCTTCGAGATGCATTTCTTTAAGTGTTGTCGGCATGCCAATGCTCTTATAGAAGTCGATATATCTTTTTAAAGTTTCATCTGAACTGTTTTCAAGCACCAGTTGAACCAGTGTACCGTAAGTGACTTTTTCGCCGTGTGACAGATGATGGATATCTCCGGATAATGAAGTGAAACCATTATGAATGGCGTGTGCTGCTGCGAGCCCGCCATTTTCGAAACCGAGTCCTGAAAGAAGCGTATTTGCTTCGATGACTGCGTCCACCTGTGGTGTTACAATACCTTTTGCTGCCGCTTTATGCGCAGCATGTCCGTGTTTGAACAGAATCTCTTCACATTTTTCGGCAATCGCAACAGAAGCAAGCGTCGGCTGTCCTCCGGCCATGTTTTCTCCGTTGCTCTTCAATACTGCTCTTGCCTCGACAAGTGTTGCCATTGCATCACTGATGCCTGAAGTGAACAATTTGACCGGTGCATTCACAACGACTTCAGAGTCGATGATGATGAGGTTCGGGTTCTTGTCGTAAAATCTGTAACCCGTGAACTTACCTTCGTCGGAGTAGATGACTGACAACGAGCTTGACGGTGCATCGGTTGATGCCGTCGTCGGTACGATGATGACCGGTGTGCCAAGGTTATCCGCTATGGCCTTCACCGTATCCAGCGTCTTACCGCCGCCGACACCGATAACGATATCCGATTCGTTTTTCTCTCCGCTTTCCGTCAATCTGTTGATTTCATTTTCTGATGCTTCGCCGTTGAATTGTTCATACACAAAATCTATATCTGTATCTTTAAAGCTTTTGGTAATTCGCTCTTCAGTAATCGACCAGACCATTTCGTCTGATATGACTAAAGGATTTTTAGCAAGCTTTACCGTTTCTTCACCCAATTCATTAATAACGCCTGCACCCTGTATATATTTTCC
>DEQG01000047.1:1509-6050 GCA_002360325.1 Salinicoccus sp. UBA3372
GGTGATTGGAATACAAATTTAGACATTCTAAAAAACCTCCATATTATAAATCGTCCAATTAATATATATCCGTTAATCAGATGTTTTAAACATATAACCGATACGAAGACACATAAAAAAGGATGACTCCGAAGAGTCATCCTTTTAGTAATCCTTATAATAATCATCGCTGGACAGTTCATCCGGAGGATCTTTGATTTCTGTTTTTTCAACCGGTTCTGTTTCTTCGACTTCCGGTTCCGCCGGTTCTGCTTCTTCTGAGTCATCATTGCTGACTTTTTCGTCGTCATCCGCTTCGACTTCTGTAAAATTCGCTTCTGTCTTGGCGGATAGATTATTCAGGAATCCTTCGAGATCAAAACCTGTCATCTGGCCCATGCTTTCCTGAAGTTTTGCCATCGTGCCCGTCACGGTGTTTGGCAGTGAGCTCAGCTGTTCTCCTTTGCCGCCGTCCAGAATACGGATGGATTCAACATTGTTCAGAGAGTCGCTGACCGCTCTTGCGAATTCAGGCATGATTTCAATCAGCTGTTCTAATATGATAACATCCTTATGCTCTGCCATTGCTTGTGCACGGCGTTCAATCGCTTCAGCCTCTGCCAGACTTTTCTCTCTGATGACTTCAGCTTCGGCCTTACCTTCTGCCATGCGGGCTTCGGCTCTGGCTTCAGCATCTTTTGTCTGTGCGTAGTAGTCTGCTTCCGCCTGCTGCCTTCTGACTTCAACCTGCTGCTTCTCCAGTGCAACGTCATTTTCACGTTCCATCTGGCGGAGCTTCAATTCGTTCTGCTTCTCCTGCTCGACGATTTCAAGACGCTGTCTTTCAACTTCCAGACGGCGTTCTTCTTCTTCAAGCTGACCCGCAGCTCTTGCCGCAGCGTTTTCTTTCTCTGTTTCAGCAAGGATTCTTGCATCTTTCAGATCTTTTTCCTTACGGCTGTCCGCAATATTCATTTCTCTCTTATATTGCTCGTTCGAAATGTCTTCGTTGTCTTTTGCCTGCTGGATTTCAGTTTCACGTCTGTTTTCGGACTCTGCAATTTCAGCCGCTTTCTTGACTCTCGCAATTTGCGGACGTCCCAGATTTTCAAGATAGTTTTCATCGTCCTTCAAGTCTGAAAGGCCGAGTGAAGTAATTTTGAAACCCATCCTGTTCAATTGGTCCTGTGCGATTTCACGGACCTGTTCGTTAAAGCTCTCACGGTCTTTATTTATCTGTTCGACCGTCATTTTGGAGAGAATTGCACGAAGATTTGAGTTGAGCACTTCGGAAATTTCATGCTCGATATCATCCTGGTCCTTGCCGAGGAACTGCTCTGCGTACTTGACGATGCCGTCAAGATCATCCGCCACTTTAACAGTTGCTACCGCCTGGCCGTAAATGCCGACGCCTTCAAGTGTGTAAACTTTCGGAGTTGAAATCTGCAGCTGGAAAGATTTCAGTGAAACCCTTGTTCCGGTCTGGAACAATTTCAACCTGTGACCGCCGCCGCGGATGACTTTCATGTAACGACCCTGGTCATCCTTATAGATATTGGTCTCTTTCGTCTCATCACCGAGATTCGGACCCGTAACAATGAGCGCTTCGTTGGAAGGCACCGTGCGGTATCTTGCTTTCATGAACAGATACCAGCCCACTGCACCGATTATCAGTACGGCAAAGATCGCGATTATTACAAGTAAAGTACCTGTTACTTCAAACATATGTAGACTCCTTTACTATTATATTGAACTCTCCTTTAAGATTTCCATAAATTACTTCTCGAGTCAATGGATTATAGACATTCGTAATATATTTCATTTAAATAATCCGTAAAAAATATCGATTTTTGAATTTTAAAAGGAATGCAGGTGACACATTTTTAAATGAAATTCATTGATCAGACAATAAATTAAAAAACTTTTTGAATCAGACAAGAATATTGGTATGATAATAACAAAGTGAAATCTTTTAGAAAGAAGGAAAGAGTATGGACAATAACAATTCAAAAAGTGTGCTCCTCATCGGAGCGGGTATTTTAAGTACCACATTTGCTTCATTCATTAAAAATGTAGAACCTGATTGGAATATTAAAATATTTGAAAGACTGGATCAGCCTGCGATTGAAAGCTCCAATGAAAGAAATAATGCAGGTACCGGACATGCTGCACTGTGTGAACTCAACTACACGGTTGAACAGCCCGACGGTTCCATCAATATCGATACGGCAAGAGTCATCAATGAACAGTTTGAAGTATCCAAACAGTACTGGGGCTACCTTGTTGAATCCGGACAGATTAATAATCCTGATGAATTTATAAAACCGCTGCCCCACCTCAGCTTTGTGCAGGGTGAAAAGAATGTCAACTTCCTGAAAAAACGTTTTGAAGCGATGTCTGCCTTTAAAATGTTTGAAGGTATGGAATATACGGAAGATGCGGAAACCATCAAGGAATGGATTCCTTTGATGATGGAAGGCAGAGACCCGGGTGAAACAATTGCTGCAAGTAAGATCGAAGGCGGCACTGATGTGAGTTTCGGTGAGCTGACCCGTAAACTCGCTCAAAATATCAGTGAGCATAAGTCGGCAGAAATTCATTTCAACCATGAAGTTGTTTCTTTCAGAAGACTGGATAACTCTAAATGGGAAGTTGAGGTGCACAACCTGGAAACAGACGCAAGAGAATTCCACGTGACTGATTATATAATTGTCGGTGCGGGTGGAAATGCAATACCTATGCTTCAAAAAACTAAAATCCCTGAGAGCAAAAACCTTGGCGGATTCCCGATTACCGGTGCTTTCCTTGTATGTAACAATCCGGAAGTCGTCAGCCGCCATGATATGAAAGTCTACGGTAAGGAACCTGAAGGTACGCCTCCGATGACGGTGCCCCACCTGGACAGACGCTATCTTAAAGGAAAAGACAGTCTGCTCTTTGGACCGTTTGCTGCGATCGGACCTAAGTTCCTGAAATACGGTTCGAATATGGACCTTTTCAAATCAATGAATAAGGATAACATTTTGACGCTTGCTTCTGCAGGAATCAAAAACCTCTCACTGATCCAATATTCCATCCAGCAGGTGATGATGGATAAATCAGACCGTATGAAAGAACTTCGCAAATTCGTACCGGATGCAAAAGACGAAGACTGGGATCTTGAACTTGCCGGTAAACGTGTACAGGTCATCAAAGACACTGAAGAACACGGACGCGGGTTCATCCAGTTCGGTACAGAAATCGTCCATTCAGAAGATGACTCGGTCATTGCAATGCTTGGTGAATCACCGGGCGCTTCAGTTTCTGTATCCGTCGCTCTTGAAGTACTCGAGAACAACTTCTCCCAATATATAGATAAGTGGGATGATAAACTGAAAGAAATGATTCCATCTTATGGACAATCCTTAATCCATGACAGTGAGCTGCTGGAAGAAATAAGAGAATCCAGCAATAAGAAACTGAATCTGTAATCAAACATCCAATGAAGATAGAGGACGTGATAACATACTTCGCCAGTGTTTATATAATAGTCTGCCGGGTATGGATATATGGTCATAAATATATTTTTTAAACCATTATTACTTGGAGGTAATTATATATGGCACAAGAAAGAGTAGCTGTTGTCACTGGATCAGCTCAGGGCCTCGGTAAAGGAATTGCTGATAAATTAGGCAGTAAAGGCTTCAAAGTGCTCATCAGCGATATTAATGAAGAAATCCTTAATGAAACATTAGAAGAGCTGAAGGATAAAAATTACGATGTCAGTTCAAAAGTTGCAGATGTTACAAAATTAGAGGATCATAAAGCTTTGATACAACATGCGGTCGAAAAATTCGGTAAGCTCGATGCATATATCAACAACGCGGGTGTAGAAGGCGAAGTTGAACAGATGACGGAAATCAATGCAGAAAATTTCGATTTTGTTATGGATGTAAACGTTAAAGGTACTCTGTATGGCATACAGGCTGCGGCCAAACAGTTAAAAGAACAAGGTAATGGTGGTACTATCATCAACGCAGCGAGTATCGCAGGTCACGAAGGTTTTGATTTCCTTGCGACTTATAGTGCATCAAAATTCGCAGTTCGCGGATTAACCCAAGTTGCTTCAAAAGAACTGGCGAAAGACAATATTACGGTAAATGCTTATTGTCCAGGTATTGCAGCCACAGGAATGTGGGAACGTCTGGATGAGAAATTTATGGAAATAATAGGCACTAAAAAAGGTGAAGCATTAGAACAATATTCTTCAGATATTTCATTAGGTCGTACACAAGAACCAAATGATGTTGCAAATTTAGTTGCATTTCTAGCTTCAGAAGAAGCAGGATACATTACGGGACAGTCTATCTTGACTGACGGCGGTATGGTCTACAGATAAATCAACATTTAAATTTTATCCCTTTCGATACTTAACTTTCGGAAGGGAGTTTTTATATTCCGTCAGTTTAAAACTTTTGATTATGATATTATCCATCTAGCCAATCTGAAGTCAGAACAAATCCAAATCATTTCTCCTTAAGTATTTCAATCACGTGATCGAAACCGATGTTCATCCAGCTGAT
>DEQG01000047.1:6082-10398 GCA_002360325.1 Salinicoccus sp. UBA3372
ACACTGTCGATGGCCGGCGTCATCACTTTGATTCCATTGTATCCATATAATATTAAAATATAATAAAAAGATGATGCTGGATGAAAGCAGCATCATCTTTCCGTTTCCAATTCTCCATTACGACTTGCCGTTCAGCATGCCGTACCAGTACATGATCGGCAGCATATTTTTCTTGAACTGATAAAAGAGTTTCTTATCATCAGACTGGTCCAGGAACGTCGATTCTTTCGGTATTTTATTGTAACCGAACTCTGCCAGGATCAATTTACCGTATTCGGTTGCGATTGGACAGGCAGTCTTCCCTTCGTATATATGCGTTGGATCTTCATCATCCATACGCTGGATAAGATTATCGACAAGGATCGGCAGCTGCTGCCTGACTGCACCGCCCATCTTCACAGTCGGCAGATTTGAAGCATCACCGAGTGAAAATACTGTCGTATAAGTCTTATGCATCAGCGTGTGTTTATCGACATCCACCCAGCCTTCATCATCCAGCAGTCCTGACCCTTTTAACGCACTTGGACCGTGCATTGGCGGCGTGATAATCAACATTTCGAATGGTACTATATGCGTTTCGCCGGTGTGATGATTTTTAAATACCGCTTCTTTTTCCTCGCCTCGCACTTCAATCAGTTCCTCATTCAATTTATAATCGATATTTTTAGCTTCAAGCTGCTCAACCAGGCTGTCACTGTATTTTTTAACTTCGAATATTTCCGGACGTCCGGTTCTGAAAACCAGGTCTGCATGACGGTCATGTTTCTTAATGAAGTCATCCATCGTAAACAATGAGTTCTCCGCCGAGACCCCGCCTTTAATGAGTGACTGTGGCTTCGTCACCAAGATATTGCCTCGTGTCGTATTTTTCAGGGATTCATAAGTATATTCCACAAAATTATAAAGATAGTTTGTACATACACCGTTTTTTCCCAGGGATTCCTTCGCTCCCTTAATCGCTTCGTAATCGAGTTCAAGACCGAGCGAGACAATCATGAAATCGTAACTCACCAGAGTGCCGCCTGCTTTCACTTCACGTTTGACGGGATCGACAGAATCGACAAAAGCTTTCATCCATCTTGCACCTTTTGGTATGACCTTTTCCGTCTCTTTCTTCGTGGCCTCCAGGTTCACTTCTCCACTTCCGACCAATGGCCAGCCCGGCTGGAAAAAGTGATAATCACCCGGCTTTATGATGAGCACTTCATTTTTCAAATCTTTCTTTTTGCTCAGTATGCGGCTTGCGGTTGAAATGCCGCCCGCACCGCCGCCCAGAACAATCAGGCGAAAATGTGTCTTCATCTTTACACCTCCATATTATCTTCCATGCGTTTCTCATACTTTTAAATACCCTTAATCCAGTGGTTGTATTCAATAAAACAGACATCAGCCCTTTATTGAGCAAAGCTGAAAAGTTTAAAGAAGAACTGCTTCAAAATCATGAAGATATTAATATAGATATTGTAGAATGTGACCTGTCCAGTCTCGTCAGTGTACAGACTGCTGCAGATACTATTCAGTTGGATTAAATGATAGAAATAAACCCCATTCTCATATGAGGTTCTATTTGCTTGAAAGAAAATGACATATACTACTCCGCATTTTCTATAATACCACTTGCTATAACTGGTCCTTTTGAAGCCATCTCAAATAACATCGTTGCAATTTCCTGCGGAGATTGCTTCATATCATTTATCAGCCAATATCTGATTACACCTATATACATCGCTGATATAAATTCCGCCAGCAGCTCGGCTGGTACTTTAAGATCCACTGTATCAAAGGAATTTTTAACATTTTGCAGAAAAGTTTCTGATATCACTCCCCGCAATCCTTCTTCAAATGATGGGTCTCCATTGGGACCAAGTATCGCCTTTAGCAAATCTGCGTTATCCTGAAAATATTCCAGCAGATTGATAATGAATAACGGTGCTTCCTTAAAGAAGGATGGGTGTCTGGACTCTTTGACCTCTTTCAAATTCTCCTGGAATTGAGGATGATCTGTTATCTCTTTTATCTTATCGAACACTTCATTTTTACACTTCTCCAACAAATCATATTTATCTAAATAATGAAGGTAGAATGTTCCGCGGTTTATATTTGCTTTCCTGGCCAATTCTCCTACAGTAATTTTGCTGAAACTTTTTTCATTCAGTAAAAGATAAAATGCATTTTTAATCTCATTTCTTGTCTTAATGATTCTTCTATCCTCTTCTCTCGACAAAATATCTCCCCTTTTCTTCAGATTAATTAACAATAAACAGCTGTTTGTTAAGTACTTAACATTACTTGACTGATTGATTATTGTTCAGTGAATATACAAACTATACAATGAAATCAAGACTTATTCAACGATGTGTTAATTATTTTAGAAAGGAGAGACAAAAGTGAAAGAAAATAAATTTTTATACGCTAGTTTTGCCGCGGTAATCGTTTTAATATTTTTATTTTCAGCAGCACAGATTCCTGCAGCACATCAGTCACCGTCCGACCTGCCAGTCGCTTTCGTCAATGAAGACGAAGGCGAAATGGGCGAGACTTTAATTGAAAGGATAAAAAGTCAGTCATCAGAGATGTCAACAGAAGGAGAGCAGCCAATCGAATGGGAGATATTTGGCAGTAAGGAGGAAATGATGGATGCTTTGAATGATCGGGAGATTTACGGTGCCTTCGTCATTCCTGGTGACTATACTGAGAAATCCGCTTCATTACAGTCACCTGAACCGCAATCACCTGAATTGGAAGCATTTATCAGCCAAGGTTCCAATATGATTGTTGCGAATGTTGTAGAGCAGGCTGTAAGTGGTATGGTTGAACAAATGAATCAGATGATGAGCGAACAAATGCTCGCAGCAGCTGAGGAAAGCGATGCGTCATTATCCGCAGAACAGGTTGGTATTTTTGCCGAACCGATTCAGCTGAATATAACTCATCTGCACGAAACCGGGGAAATGGCAAATGCACCTCTGTCCCTTTTCCAGCCGTTATGGATGGGAAGTCTCATCAGCGCAGTCCTTTTATTTTTGGCGGGGAAAAACAGGACTTTTACAAATGTAAAAGAAAAATTTAAATTCAGAATGATTCAAGTATTGACTGCTCTAGTGCTGGGATTATTGGCAGGATTCAGTTTAACCTGGTTTACTACATTCATGCTGGGATATGAATACGACAGTTTCCTTACAGTTGCATCGTTCCTGTCTATCACCGGTTTCAGCTTCATACTGTTGATACTGACAACGATGACCTGGATCGGATTTGGAGGAATCATCATCTTCGTACTGCTGATGTTCTATGGATTGCCGCTCGTCCAGATGGCACCTGAAATGCTTCCGGCATTTTATCAAAATTGGATTTATCCATGGATTCCTATGAGATTTATGATTGATGGCCTCGGTGAGATATTATTCTTCAGCGGTTCACTTTGGAATCGTTCAACAACCGTACTGATCTGGATACTGATCATCAGCGCCATTTTCCAACTGAGCAAAATTTGGGTCAGAAAGAAAGCATAGGATTACAATCTTTGACTTAATGAAAGAGCAAACCCAAAATAACAGGGTTTGCTCTTTTTAATAATTATTTCAGGCTCTTTTTAACAGAGTAACAGATTCACCAGCTCATTTTGAACCAAGGACATTTGCTTGTACCATCCCCACCGACCATCATTTTTAAATGTTGAGAACGTTGTAAACCTTGTCCGGCATGACATCATATACTCTGGAGGCGGAATTAAGACAAGTAATGGGGTTTATTTTTCCAATAAAAAACCGGTAACTTGGTGTTCTCGGATTAGACCGATTTTTGTTTTACGTCTCATTCACAACAGGCGTGCTGGCCTGTACAGTCTTCCCGCTTCTTTCACGGACGAACAGCAATGCTGTGCCCCCGAGGAGACTCGGTATGGCGAACGCCATGAACGCAGTCTGCGGTTCGAGGTTTGTCATCAGCACAAATCCAATCAATATTGGCGCAGTGATCGATCCCAGCCTGCCGATGCCGACTGCCATGCTTAACCCCGTCCCTCTGATATCCGACGGATAAAAAGCACTGATGTATGGGTTAACGAGATTCTGCGTCCCGCCTGTACATGCGCCGCCGATTGCAATCAGTACATAGATCAGCAGCGGCTGCTGAGTGACACTCAGAGCGACAAAACAGATGGCACCGATCAGATACATCGTCAGCAGCACATTTTTATGACCAATGCGGTCCACCATATAGCCGCCTGTAAGCGATCCGATAATCTGACCGACAGCAAGTATCATGATGAATGACATGCTTGAAGCGACATTGAATCCGGATTCCTGCATCATCGT
>DEQG01000047.1:10459-11592 GCA_002360325.1 Salinicoccus sp. UBA3372
CCAAAATGCGATTGTCGTAATCGAACGGTTATCCGTGAACAGTTTCCCGACCGGCAATCCTTTCGAATCTTTTTTCGCAGCTGTATATATGAACTCATCCGTCTTATTGTAGTTGCCTTCAGGATTTGCACGGTTTAAAATTTCAGCCACTTTATCCTTATGCCCTCTCGGCAGATGATAGGAAATGGATTCCGGGAACTGTTTGATTATAAACGGCAGCGCAAGAAGCGGCAATGCGCTGAGCAGATACATGAATCTCCAGCCCAGGCTTTCAATAAAGTACATCGCCGTGACGGATGCAACGATTGCACCGATTGAATAGCCGCAGTACATCGCAGCGACCGTCATCGCCCTGTTCTTCTTCGGAGAATATTCGGTCATAAACGAAATCACAACCGGCATCAAGCCGCCCATACCGATTGAACCGATAAAACGGAAAATCAGGAACATCGTCGCGCTTGTTGCAAGCCCGGCGATTGCATTGAATACACTGATAAGTATGAGACAGATGATCAATATACGTTTTCTGCCGATAATATCGGAGAAGGAGCCGAGTACAAAAGTTCCGAGCATCATTCCGGCCAGTGCATAACTGCCGATTGCCCCGCCGGCTGCAGAAGTCAAACCGAAGTCCTCCATCATATGCGGTAACCCTATTCCGTATAATGCGATATCAAAACCGTCAAAAGCGATGGCGAAGAAACACCATATAAACACAATCAGATGAAACTTATTGAAGCGGCTTCTATCTATCGCCTCTTCCACTTGCACTTTCTGCATACCTGACCCCTCCTGATATTAGAATTCTATTGTTATTATGACCAGACTTCATGCGCGATGCTGACTACATGTTCAATCTTTTTCCACTGTTCCTCTTCTGTCAGCAGATTGCCTTCTTCTGTTGAGGCAAAACCGCACTGAGGGCTCAGCGCCAGCTGTTCAAGCGGTACATATTTACTTGCTTCTTTTATACGTTTTTTCACTTCTTCTTTATCTTCAAGTTCACCGTGTTTTGAAGTGATGAGACCCAGGACGATTGTCAGGTCATCTCTTTTAACATGACGCAGCGGTTCGAACCCGCCTGCACGTTCCGTATCATATTCAAGGAAGAAACCATCGATGTTAAGTCTGCC
>DEQG01000047.1:11682-13356 GCA_002360325.1 Salinicoccus sp. UBA3372
TCGTCCGGACTGTCGGATACTGCCTCGTTGATCGTCTCCAAATACTTTTCTACAAGATAATCCGGGTTCAATCCCTTTTCTTTCAAGCGTTCTTTCTGCTCATCTGAACAAAGATACGCCCACGCTGTGTCATCAAGTTGAAGGTATCTGCACCCTGCATCATAAAATTTCTGAATGCCTTTTTTATATGCCGCTGCAAGGTCTTTGAAGAATACTGCTTCATCCGGATACACTTCAGAATCCACTACACCTCGGAAGTGAAGCATGCTCGGGCTCGGAATCGTCACTTTCGCCGTATGCTCCCCGGCCTGCTCGTTAAGGAACTTGAAATCTTCAATGAACGGATGTTCATCAAATCCGAGTTTGCCCGTTACTTTGATTGCCCGTGACTTCGTCTGCTGATTTTTGAACTGGATACCGTCGCCGGACCAATAACCTTCAACACCTGTGAGATTCTCCAGAAAATCGAAATGCCACCATGCTCTGCGGAATTCACCGTCAGTCACAGCTTCAAGTCCGGCTTCCTTTTGTCTTTCTACGACTCTTTTTATTTCTTCATTCTCTATTTGTTTTAAATCTTCTTTTGAGATTTCACCTGATTCAACTTGTCTTCGTGCATCCTTGATTCTTTCAGGTCTCAGCAGACTGCCTACCTGATCTGCACGATATATTTTTTTAGTATTTACTGTTGTCATGTTCACCACTCCAATTTTTGTATTAGATAAATACTACCATGATTATCGGATATAGAATAACAGTATTTATTCATAACTCAGTATAGCTAAAAGCTATAACAGGTAAATGACTTTTTTAATTGGATAATAAGACATAGAAATAAAAAATCGACAGACGCTTTTATGCCGTCTGCCGTTCTTTATTTAACTGTCAATTATGAAACTGCACCTAGTCTGTCATCATATCTTCCCAAATTTTCATACGCTCTTCGATCTGACTTCCTTATGGACCTGATGCAGCATCCCCATATAGCCGAAAGGGTTCATGAACATGGCATTCGACACACCGAAATCTTTGATCTCTGTTACACCCTGCACTTCAGTACAACCAGAATCCAGCGTTTTTTGGTATGTGCTCTTTATGTCAGGCACAGTAATATTGAACCAGATGGTATTTGGATGATCTGGATCTGATGCTTTCAGCTCCGCATTGGAATTGACATCCGGCATATGAAATCTGACATCATATAGTTTAAAGATCAATTCATTCAGACCCTGCTCGTGATTTATCACTTCTATACGCTTGGCTTCAAATATCTTTTCATACAGCTCCAGAGCTTTCAAGACAATCCCCGACTATAAAATCAATTTCAGTTCCTCTTATCTTTACGCCCTCCTCAGTTTATTCAAATTATAACATTGTTGAAATATTTTATAGGTTGTTGAAGTACACTAGTGCTGATTGATCAGCTGTACTGGATGCTGTAGAAATGTTTTTCGTATAACTTTTAATTGTCTGCTGAGAAGTGCGATTTCGAACTCGCTATTCGAATAACTTCTTACTTCTTGCTGACTTATGCGATTTCAGCGTCGATATTCGTTTAACTTCGCATTATCTGTGGACTTGTGCGATTTCGAAGTCCGTATTCGAATAACTTCTTACTTCTTGCTGACTTGTGCGATTTCAGCGTCGATATTCGTATAACTTCGCATTATCTGT
>DEQG01000107.1 GCA_002360325.1 Salinicoccus sp. UBA3372
CTTATGAATTTTGTTCTGGCTTTCGTTTTGTTTACATTATTATTTTACATTAACGGCAAACCTGTGGATGAACCGATTGTCGGCATGGTGGCAGAAGATACTCCGGCTGAAGAGGCGGGGCTTGTCGAAGGCGACAGGCTGCTGACCATCAATGATACTGAAGTCGACAGTTGGGACCATATGTCTGAGATCATCCAGGAGGAGGGCGAATCGACACTTGATATTGAAGTCGAACACCCGGACAGCGGTGAAGTGAGAGACCTTGAAATGACGCCGGTGATCAATGTTACGGAATTACCGGACGGTGAAACGGCGGAGCGCCTGATCATCGGTATCGGTGCAGCCTCGGAAGAAGGGACTATTGCACCGCTTTGGTGGGGCGTCCAGCAGACTTATGAAATGGGTACATTGATTTTCGAATTGGTCGTCCAGCTGTTCATCAGTATATTTGAAGGGACATTTTCATTTGATATGCTGAACGGCCCGGTCGGTATTTATAAAGTGACCGAAGAAGTGGCGGCACAGGGCCTGCTCGTATTGATGAACTTTACTGCAGTACTCAGTGTAAACCTCGGCATCATGAACCTGCTGCCGATTCCGGCACTTGACGGCGGACGGATACTGTTCGTTCTGTATGAAGGCATATTCAGAAAACCGCTGAATAAGAAAGTGGAAATCAATATCCAGCTTCTCGGGGTATTGTTCCTGCTGATAATAATGGTACTGGTTACATGGAGTGACATAAAAACATTTTTCCTATAGGAGTGAGTTGAATGAGACAATCGCAAATGTTTATCCCGACTTTAAGAGAAACACCGCAGGATGCTGAAAGTCTTAGCCACCGTCTGATGCTGAAAGCGGGTATGATCAAGCAGATGGCAAGCGGTATTTATACTTATTTACCGATTACAAAGCTTGTACTGAACAACATTGAACAGATCGTCCGTGAAGAGATGAACAGAATCGGCGGTGTGGAAATCCACATGCCTGTCCTTCATCCGAAAGAGTTATGGGAGGAGTCCGGCAGATGGGATGCCTACGGCAGGGAGCTCATGAGAATGAATGACCGCCACGACAGAGAGTTTGCTCTCGGGCCGACGCATGAGGAAATGATCGTCGCACTGCTCCGGGATGAGCTGAGGAGTTATAAAAAGCTGCCGCTCACTTTATTTCAGATACAGACTAAATTCAGAGATGAATTAAGGCCGAGATACGGTCTCTTACGCGGCAGGGAATTCATCATGAAGGATGCCTACTCGTTCCACACAGATGATGATTCGCTGACACAGACTTATGAAGATATGTACGATGCATATTCAAGGATATTCCAGCGTGTCGGTCTGAACTACCGTGCTGTAGAGGCTGATTCAGGCGCAATAGGCGGCAGCCATACACATGAGTTCATGGCGCTTGCCGACATCGGCGAAGATACGATTGTGTATACCGAAGAAAGTGACTATGCTGCGAATATCGAAAAGGCTGAATGTCAGCCGGTTGAAAAGTCGACTGATGAAATGAAAGAAATGTCGAAAGTTGAAACGCCGGGAGTCACGTCATGCCAGTCGCTGGCTGAACATCTCGATATCCCGCTTCATGAAACGACGAAGACGATGGTCATCAAGATCAACGGCGAATTCATCATGATTCTTATACGCGGCGATCAGGAACTGAATGACGTCAAAGTTAAAGCTTTCTTCAGTGCCGAAGAGGACATTGAATTTGCGACGGAAGAAGAAATCATGCAGAACTTCAATGCGACGCCGGGAAGCCTCGGACCTGCGGGTACAGATATTCCGGTCTATCTGGATTACCAGGTGGATGCGATGGTGAACTATCCAACAGGCGCGAATGAGACGGATTACCACTTCATCAATGTCAATCACAACCGCGACTTTGATGTCCGCGGTACAGGAGACTTCAGATTTATAAACGAAGGTGAAATGGCAGTAGACGGCAGCGGCAAAGTGAAGTTCATGAAAGGTATCGAAGTCGGGCAGGTATTCAAGCTCGGCACGAAGTATTCCGAATCGATGGGACTGAATGTCCTTGATGAAAACGGAAGGAGTGTGCCCGTAATGATGGGCTGCTACGGTGTCGGCGTTTCAAGGACGCTGTCGGCAATCGTTGAAAGCCACCACGATGAACGCGGGATCATCTGGCCGAAATCAGTGACACCGTTTGATGTTCATATCGTCACTGCGAACAATAAAGACGAAACGATTTTGAACACGGCCGAAGAACTGTATCAATCACTGCAGAAAGAGCATAAAGTTCTGTATGACGACCGCAAAGAAAGAGCCGGTGTCAAATTTGCAGATTCCGACCTGATCGGACTGCCTTACAGAATCGTTATCGGCCGCGGCGCCAAAGACGGCATGGTGGAAATCAAGAAACGTACCGATGAAAAATCCGTCGATGTAAATATTGCTGATGTTTTAAGCTTTATAGCAGAGGATTCGAAATAGCCCAACAATAGTGTTTAAAGTTCTAGGAGTGTTGTAAATGCAAGGGCATGAGCAATTTAAAATATTATTATCACAAGCAAAAATGGAAATGAATGAGCACCTCGCGAGCGGGGTGCTTAAAAAGGTTATAGTGGATGATGACGAACGGCTTTTCCAGTTCCATATCCATTTTGATAAAGTCATTCCCGCATCTTTAAGACAGCTGCTGATCAGCAGCATCAAAACTGCGTTCGCAGAAATTGCGGATATCGAAGTGAAACTGTACAGTGAATATTTTTCGGATGACAATGTAATCGATTATCTGGAAGATATACTGTTATATTTGAATATTAACGATAATGTCAGATTCCAGCTGCTCAACTGTAAAAAGGAATACAGGGACGGCGTGCTGATCTTCAGCATTCAAAATGAAATTACAAGAGCACATTTCAATAAGCACGTCAACGGCAACATGAAAGCGGCATACCATGATTTCGGCATGCCGGTCGGGGATATCGAATTTATCGTCGATGCGAATCTGGATGAGGAAAAGAGAAACAATCTGGAAACCCGTCTTCAGGAGGAGCGGACCGAGCTTGTACAGAACTTCATCAGCCATCAGGAAGAGATGAAAGAGCAGCAGAACAATGCTGAAGAACATGTTGAAAAACAGATCGGCAAGCATGTGACATTTGACGGTGCAAGACCGCTCAGCAATATATTCGATGAAGAATACAATGTAAAAGTTGAAGGCGTCATATTCGATAAGGATGTCAAAGTACTCCGCACCGGCAGGCAGATACTGAATATAAAAAT
The DNA here is from genome assembly GCA_002360325.1 of Salinicoccus sp. UBA3372. Lineage (GTDB taxonomy): Bacteria > Bacillota > Bacilli > Staphylococcales > Salinicoccaceae > Lacicoccus > Lacicoccus merdavium. Next base: position 3,261 of record DEQG01000107.1, read on the forward strand.
TACGGATTACAGTGACTCGATCAGTGCGAAAATGTTTTCGAGAAATAATAAGAATGATGAAGCGGTATTCGGGGCACTCAGTGAAAATGACTGGGTCGTCATCGAAGGTCATGTCGAATATGATGATTTCGTCAAAGACCTTGTACTGAACATCAAAAACCTGACGGCAGTCAAGAAGCCGCCGAAGCGGGATGATATGGAAGACAAACGTGTTGAACTCCACCTTCATTCCGCAATGAGCCAGATGGACGGCCTGAACAATGTCGGTGAATTTGTCAAACGGGCCAATGAATACGGTCATAAGGCGATCGCCATTACCGATCATAACAACGTGCAGGCATTCCCGGATGCATACTACGCATCCCAGGATACCGGCGTGAAAGTGATTTACGGCATGGAAGGGCTGCTTGTGGACGACGGTGCCAAAATAGCTTACAAACCGCAGGATATCGACCTTGAATCACATGAATTTGTCGTCTTTGACGTGGAGACCACCGGTCTTTCTTCAAAATACGATAAAATCATCGAGCTTGCAGGTGTCAAAGTGAAGGGTGGCGAAATCATCGACCGCTACGAGGCGTTCAGCAATCCGAACGAACCACTGACAGAAACGATCAAGGAAATTACCGGTATCACCGATGATATGCTTGAGGATGCACCGCCGATCAGTGAAGT
>DEQG01000044.1:0-3589 GCA_002360325.1 Salinicoccus sp. UBA3372
CGCGAACACATCAGCACATGCGAGACTGACGGAGGAACTGAAACTTCACAGAAGAGGAACTCCCGGAACTTATATTTTTTCAAATATGTCATCACTGATGTTCAGAAGAAGGCAAGTTTTAGAAGATATCGGTTACTGGGATACGGTGCGTTTTGCGGCAGACAGTGAATACAAGAAAAGGATAGCAGCTGTGTTCGGTAATGATGCAGTGACAGATCTCGACAGTGGGCCGCTTTCATTTCCAAGACAGTCCTCAGGTTCACTCACAGCGAGTTCAGCCTTCGGTTATAAAGGATTTCTGACGGGTGTGAGAAAAGAGTACGCAGAAGTTCACAGAAGGTTTCACAATCATTCGGACAGACTTCAGTTGTGTTATCCTTTCAAGCAGAGCGGCCGGGGATACCCCGTACCTGAGCCGATGTGGATTAAAAGAGAAAAGAAAACAGATGGATACAGACATTTTGATATCGTCATCATTGGAGATTTCAGATTGGACGGCAGCCGCCACCAGGATACCATCAAGGAAATTCAGCTCAATAAGCAGCGGGGATTACGGACAGGGCTTGTTCAGATGGCACATTATGACTTCAGCATCAAAAAGGAAATCGATGACAGTATCAGGCAGCTGGTAGACGGTGAACAAGTACAGATGATTGTTTACGGAGAATACATCAATGCAGATGTAATGCTGATTAAACATCCGGGCGTATTTGAAGAATATCAGGAGTATGTGCCGGCGGTCGAGGCGAAAATAGTGCGCGGTGTACTGGAAAGTTCCCCGGGGCAGTTGAGGCAGTATACTCGAAATGCTTCAGAATATGCGGGGAAAGAGGTAAAATGGTATCCAGTAAATGATGCAGTGCGTGAAACCATCAAGAAGCGGCACATCAGACTGACCGCTGAAAACTGGTCAGACTATACAGAAATGCTGGATGACTGGATCATATAAAACCTTTTAGAAAACAGGACGGTGAAAATCATGGCTGATGATTATAAGATGAAAAGATCAGACGGCAGCAGTCTGCTTAAAGCTTTGATCCAGACAGAGGCGGAAATAGATAAGGCACAACGTGAAAAGTCCAGAGCAGATAAGCGTACCCGTCAGATTAAAAGCAGCAGGACATATCAATCAGCAGGTCCACTTAAGAAACTGGAATCCAAAAACAGACGTGAAGAAGAAATCAGCATGCTTGAAACGGAGCTGGAAGCAGTAAAGGATGAACTCCGTAAGACTAAAGAAACACTGCATCTTGCCAAATTGGACGATGCTTCAATGAACAGCATCAAAGTACGGAATTCTGTAAGAGAGATGAAAAGTGATGCCGCTCTGATGGACTATATGGAAAAAGCGGTTGTGCAAAAAAAACAACATGAAAAGAACTATAATGATGCACTCACATATGCAGGCAGATTATTCATGAACGCACAGGATGACTACAGACGGGCAGTTTATTCGACCCTGCTTTCCGGGCTTAAGATAGAAGATATTCCGGAATTCATGATGAGGGAAGCCTTCACGGATAACATGCAGCTGAAACATGCAGCATCATTCAGGGCGAGCCTCAATATGAGAATCAGGCAGTCGCAGCTTTCAGGGACACTGCCGGAATATGTGCTGGATGATAAGCAGAGTGCTTATGAGTTCGTGGATAAACTGAATATCAGAAGACCGCGGACATCCGACAGCACCTATAAAGCAGATGAGCTGAAAATTGAGCCGTCGACGGCAGTCAAGCCCGCGGACGGCGCAGGTGCCCGCGGTGTATACCTCATCCATGATTTTAATGATATAATTGACCTCAAACGTGCAAGGAAACTGGACAGCAAAGAGGCACTCATCAACAGCATGAAAGAAGATCTGGATACAGGCCGGGTCTCTGAAGATGACTGGATGACAGAAGAACTGATTATGGAAGACAAAGTAAATAAAACACCCGGCAGCGATATCAAATTCTACTGCTTTTACGGTAAAGTCGGCCTGGTGCTTGAAATCAACAGATACCCTGAACTGAAATACTGCTGGTGGACGGCAGATGGTGAACGGATACGTACGGGTAAATATGACAACGAACCGTTCAAAGGTGAAGGCGTCACACCGGCAGAGATTGAAATGGCATCGGAGATAAGTAAAGAGATTCCCGCCCCCTTCATCAGAATAGACTTCCTGAGGTCTGAAGATGAGCTTGTATTTGGAGAGTTTACGCCGAAACCGGGTAATTATGGCGAATTTGATGATGAAACAGACAAGTGGATGGGAGATTATTTCCTTGAAGCTGAAGGCAGGTTGACGTACGATTTAATCAATCAGAAAGCATTCAGTACATATATGGAGTTAAAACAAGAATAGACAAATGTTTAGAATTTAGGAGGATATACGAATGGAAGAGATTAAAACAGAATGGTTGCCCCATTTATCTAATGAAATCGTTTCTGAAGTTGAAGGTAACTTTCTGGATGCATATGCTGTAGCTCTTGAAGGATGGCGCAGAGGATTAAAATTGAGATGGCATGTAAAGGACTCGGAGCAGTTCAAAGATATGGAAACTTGGTTTGTAGATCGCCCAGGTCAGCTCTTTTCATTGAGCTCTGAAGAAAAAACACATTATTTCTTCAGATCTCGAGGAGATAAAGTGACGAATGAAGCGGTTCAGATCGGCAGGAACAAAGAAAAAACCAACAGCTCCCTTAAAGAAGCGGGCATACTGATTCCAGAGGGCAGACGTTTTGCGGAAGGCACCGTGGACGAGGTGCTGGTCAGATATGCGGAACAACTGGGTTATCCTATCGTATTGAAACCGACCGACGGCAGTTTTGGCAGAGGCGTCGTCTCCAACATTGCAAGTGCCGGTGAACTGGCGGATGCACTTGTTTATGTCAGGGGAGAACTTGGCTATAAGGATGTCATCATAGAGCAGTATATTGGAGGCGAAGACTACAGGTTATATGTAGTAGGCGACCAGGTTATTGCGGCTATGCATCGTATCCCTCCAAATGTCACAGGAGATGGAAACTCCACCATCAAGCAGCTGATTAAACAAAAAAATGAAATCAGAAATGATAATCCAAGACTGATAAGCTGTCCTATCAACGTCAGCAAGGAAACAAAAGATTATCTGGCACGGAAAAATTATAATTTGAAGACTGTTCCACATGCAGGAGAGCAGGTCTTTCTCAGTGATAAGGCGAATATTTCAATCGGAGGCGATCCGGTTGATGCGTTTGACGATATACCAGAGGAAGTGAAAGAAGCAGCGGTAAGAGCGCTGAAGGCAGTGCAGGGTCTGGAACATGGTGCAGTGGATATGATTATTGACGACAGCGCCGGGAATGTAAAAGCATATGTCATCGAATTGAATCCCACTTCACAGCTCGGAGGATTACTGTTTCCAATCAAAGGGAAATCAAGAGATGTACCTTCTGCAATCATTGACTATTATTTTCCGGAGACTGAAAGTCATCATGTAGACAGAACACGCACATATTTTGACTTTTACGATGTGCTTGATCCACTTCAGTCGAGAGATGCTGCGACAACGACTGTCACTCTGTCTCCTCACGGGAAAATATTTGCCAAAAAGTATATTGTTAC
>DEQG01000044.1:3681-7081 GCA_002360325.1 Salinicoccus sp. UBA3372
GATGGTGGAATTGAAGTCGTAGTCGGCGGTACAGATGCTGATATGGTGGATGATTTTGAAAATGGATTTTGGGAAGATGAAGAACGTGCCCAAGTATTCGAAGTCCAAAAAGAGGAATATGACGGCCCGATCAAAGTTGGATTTGAAATAAAAACAGATTTGAAAACGCAGTTGAGAGAATTGAAGGAATATAAAAGAGAACTGGATATTACTGAGTATGAAAGAAAGAAAGCAGAAGTTGAAAACAGAAAATTTCATCGCAGTACTTCCTGGAAAGTCACGGTGCCTGTGCGTTTAGCCGGAGGAGTAATCAAGAAGTTCAAAAAATAAGTATTTAAAAGTTTTCACAGGGAGGAATTATAAATGGAAGGAAATGAAGGCATCAGTCTGCCTCAGCTGACCGTAGATATTGTTAAAAATGCCAGAAAAACACGTCTGGATGCATTTGTTATTGCCATAGAAGGCTGGCGCAGAGGACTCACATTAAAATGGTATACAAAAGACTCTGAACATTTTGATGATATGATCATTTTCGGCGTCAATCCGCCGGGGAGGCTTTTTTCATTGTCTAATGAAGAAAAAACACATTATTTCTTCAGAACACGGGGAGATCTGGTTTCCAATGAAGCGGTGGAAATCGGTTCAGAAAAAGATGAGACAAAAGAGATATTGAAAGAAAAAGGAGTGCCGGTGCCACTGGGCAAAGGATTTTCTGCAGAGGCCACAGATGAAGAAATCATCGAATATTCCAAAACAATTGATTATCCAATCGTTTTTAAACCGACGAATGCCAGTCAGGGCGACGGAGTGGTCACGAATATTCAGGATGATGAAAGCTTTATGAAGGCATTGGAATATGTACGCTATGACCTTGGCTATAAAGAAGTCATAGTGGAACAACATGTTGAAGGGGAAGAATACCGGTTTTACGTGGTGGATGGCAAAGTCGTCGCAATATATAACAGAAAACCGGCCAATATCATCGGTGACGGCAAGCACGACATCGAAGAACTGATTGGTTTGAAGAACAGGGAGAGAAGAAAGAACGCCCGTCTGAACAGCTGTCTGATCGAGATGGATATAGAGATTCTGGAATTCATCCAGGAAGCGGGCTACGCCCTGACCAGCATTCCGGAAAAAGGCGAAAGAATCTATCTCAGGCAAAAAACGAACGTATCTGCAGGAGGCGACCCGTTGGATGCTACAGATGATCTGTCGGATGAAATTAAACAAATCGCAATAGATGCTTTAAAAGCCATACCAGGATTTACTCACGGCGGTGTGGATATCATCGTGAATGAAAACAGAGCCCAGAATGTTCCGGCAGTGGTTCTAGAGCTGAATCCGACATCACAGATCGGCGGCGCACTATTTCCGTTGAGAGGAACTGCACGTGATGTCCCCGGTGCAATCATAGATTATTATTTCCCGGAAACAGCAGATATTGATACAAAAGATTCCAAAGTCTACTTTGATTTCATCAATGTGCTTGAACCTCTGGAGAACCGTTCAGCTTTGGAAGTTGAAGTATCACCTGCACCAATGGGTAAACTTCATATTAAGCGCTTCGTAGTGACCGGACAAGTCCAGCGTCACAGTTATCATCGCTGGCTGAAGCAAAATGCCCTTGACAGAAATCTTCACGGGTATGTAAAAAATACCGTTTTCAATGAGATAGAAATCGTAATTGCGGGCACAGATACTGCAGTGATCAACGACTTTAAAGAACAGATTTCAAATTATCCGCAGGCTTCCAAAGTAGACCACATTACTGAAGAAAAATGGGATGAGCCTGTGACAGTCGGATTTGAAATCACAGAAAAATATAATACGAGAAGCGTGAAATCTGTTCAGCACGCATTGCGCAGAATGAATAAGGACCTGACCCACCTTAAAAAACAGAGAGACAGGGTAGTGAAAGATAATAAGCATATTTTGAACAGTTCCTCATGGAAGTATACAGCGCCATTAAGAACTTTGAGTGAAAAAGTAAAAAGCAGAAAGTCAAAATAGACTGCACATACGGAGGGGATTAAATGTCAGAAGCTTATCCTTTTTGGCTGGACAAGGAAATGCTGGAAGGTGTACGCAGATTCAATATAGATGCCTACCTTGTGGCACTTGAAGGCTGGCGCCGGGGGTTGTCACTGACTTTCCATGAACACAACACCACTCGTACAGATCTGAAGCTGATCGGTTTCGATCCAATCGGTAAATTGTTTTCGCTGTCATCAGAAGATAAAAATCATTTTTTCTACCGGACAAGAGGAGATAAGATATCCAATGAAGCGGTGGATATCGGCACTGACAAGGAACTGGCAAAAAAATATTTGAAAAAAGCAGGCGTTCCAGTCCCGGAAGGTTTCGGTTTCACAAGTGAAACCCCTGTGGAGGAAGTAGCGGACTCATTATTTGAGAACCAGGGACCCTTCGTATTGAAGCCCACATTCGGCAGTTTGGGGAAGGGCGTAACAACCAATATTCAGACTAAAGAATTTTTCAAAGAAAGTCTCGATTATATTAAAACAACATTTGACTATACCGATTTCATCGCAGAGCAGCATATCGAAGGTGAAGATATACGCGTTTATGTTGTAGGGGAAGATATCGCAGCTGCAACGAAACGTACTTCAGCCAATGTAACAGGCGATGGCACAAGTTCAATAGAAGAACTGATATCTATTAAAAATAAATCCAGAAAAAGCAATCCGCATACAGTGACACGATTAATTAAAATTGATGACAGAATGAAAGCTTATTTGAATAAACAAAATAAGGAGCTTTCGGATGCGCCGGACAAAGGTGAAACAGTCTATCTTAAAGGTGAGAGCAATATATCAGCAGGCGGAGATTCAATTGATGTCACGGACTCCATCAGGCCTGAAGTCAGAGAAGTTGCTGTCGCAGCTGTAAAAGCCATACCGGACCTCCATCATGCCGGTGTCGACATGATTGTAAATGAACAAGAAGCCGTAGTCATTGAGATAAACTCTACCGGAAGCACAGCTCTGCATACTTTCCCGTTGTACGGTGAGTCACAGAATGTAGCAGAAAAAATAATTGATTATTATTTTACTGAGACAAAAAATGAGGAGAAAAGTGACGTACTATACTTCGACTACAAAATTATCCTGAAACAACTGAGAAGCAACTCCATCAAACAGATCGAAGTCACCGACGCACCGGTGGGTAAAGTACATGCCAAGAGATATATCATTTCTGGAAAAGTTCAAAAAGTAGGATATAGGATATGGGCTGAAAATAATGCTATACGGGAAGGTCTGCATGGTTATGCCCGAAACTTAAAAAATGGCGATGTTGTAGTTGTCGTAGCAGGGCTGGACAAATATAAGGTGGATAATTTTAAACACCTTTGTTATGACGGACCTGAACGGGCAAA
>DEQG01000044.1:7150-8691 GCA_002360325.1 Salinicoccus sp. UBA3372
ATTTTTTATAAAGAGAAATTATTAAAAATTTATAAAAGACAAAAGTAATGGGTTTTTGAACTCATTACTTTTTTAACTTTTAATCGAGTTTAATTTGTATTAATCAGTTAAAGATAAGATGATTTAAAATATTTCATAAAAGGTATGAATTATTTCAAGTTATTTTATCAAAGGAGAAAATCTATGGAAAATTTTGATAAAAACTGGCTGCCCCATCTGAACAACAGACCACCTGGTATCAGTGCATACCGTACAGATATTTATGCCATGGCAAGTGAAGGCTGGAGAAGGGGTCTCACACTGAAGTTTATAAAAGCACCAGGCTATAATATATCACCTGCTTTTAAGTACTCATTGAGTGATGGAGAGAAGGAACATGTATTTTCTGTTGCCAGAGGGGATGCTGTAACACCTGATGCGATCAGAATCTGTGAAGAGAAACCATTAACTTATTATTATTTGAAAAAGAACAACGTACCTATACCTGAAGGGGAAAGTTTCAATGATACTGTGGATAACCATGAAATTGTTGAATATGGAAAAAAGCTCGGTTTCCCTCTTGTTGTTAAACCTACAGATGGTAAAAGCGGTGAAGGTGTCATTACAAACATCAAGACCGTAGAAGAACTTGAAAATGCTATTAAACATGTCAGAGAAGACTTGAATTATAATAATTTGATAATTGAGAGATTCATAGTCGGTATTGATTACCGTGTTTATGTCATAGACGGTTATGTAGCAGGTGCCTATAAAAGAATTACAGCGAATGTAATCGGTGATGGCAAAAGTACCATCTCAGAACTGATAAAGCAGAAAAACATTAAAAGAAAGAACAACCCATTCATAAAAAATAGAATTATAAAAATCAATCAGGATTTAAAGGACTTTCTGAAATCTAACAACTATTCTCTCACCAGTGTTCCTGATGAAGGTGAAAGAGTGTATGTCAGGGCGCATGGAACATACTTCAAAGAAAGAGATCCGGTGGATGTTACTGATGATATGTCAGAGCACTTAAAACAGATTGCTGTCGATGCAGTCGATGCAATACCTGGACTCCCTCATTGTAATGTTGATATGCTGATTAATGAAGAAGAAGGCATCGGGTATATAAATGAAATCAACTCAAGGCCTCAAATCAGTAACCACCTCTTTCCAATGGAGGGGAAGGCAAGAGATATTCCTAAAGCCATCATTGATTATTATTTTCCTGAAACGATTGATAATGCGAAGAGAAACAAATATTATTTTGATCTCCCTTTCATTTATGAAACCCTATGGTCCGGAAATGCAAAAGAAGTGACTGTTCCTGATGTCAACCGCGGAAAAATCATTTCCAAGCGCTTCCTTCTGAAGGGTGTTGACAGAACCAGGTTATTTGACAGGAATGTCAGAAAACATGCTATTTTGTTAAAGTTGAACGGTTATATCAAAACTCTGGAAAGCGGGAATACTTCGATTGTAGTATCAGGCACTCCAAAAAGAGTGAGACAGTTTAGAGATATACTGAATAATCAACTTAAAAAACGATTTAAAATTCA
>DEQG01000044.1:8808-10511 GCA_002360325.1 Salinicoccus sp. UBA3372
AAGAAATATAAAACTCAAATGAATAAAATCAATAAAGAGAAGCAGAAATTAGAAGATGAACTTGAAAGTATAAAGAACAGCCGTTCACAAAAAATCACAAAACCTTTGAGAAAATTCAGTTCCAAATTTAAAAAGTAGAATAAACTCATCTGTTGTTGAATAGGAGGATGAAAATGAAAAAAGAAGGTACTTTAAACGATTATACAGAGCATAACTCAATGCTTCCAAAAAAGGCTGTCGGCCCTTCTCTGATTACTTATAATGTCGCTTTGGAGGCATGGCGAAGAGGCATCAGTCTTCAGTTTTATACTGTAACTGTTAAAAACAGGATGAGAATATTTTACTTGTTGGAAAATGAAGGTAAATCCTATAAATTTCAATATTCGCTGGGCGGAAAGGTTGAATCGGAAGCCCGTAAGATCGTTAACGATAAATCTCTTACGAAGCAGCATCTAAGTGCTGCCGGTGTATCTGTCCCACAAGGAAAATCAGTGGATATCGATAAGGGCATAGAAGAAACGCTCAAATATGCTGATGAACTGGGTTATCCGGTTGTTGCCAAACCTACAGACGGCAGATTGGGAAAAGGGGTCATGACCGATCTGGGTGATGAAAATGCGTTGAGAGATGCGCTCAACCATTTGAAAAACGAACTGGGCTATACCGATATAATAATAGAGCAGTATATCAAAGGTGATGACACAAGGGTCTATGTGATTGACGATAAAGTTGCTGCAGCATATAAAAGGGTGCCGCTTAACGTTTTTGGTGATGGTGTCAGTACAATCAATGAGCTTGTAGATGAAAAGAAACGTATAAGAAAAAACAACCCATATGCAAAAAAGCATGAAATTGTCATTAACGAAGAAGTGCTGGGATATTTGACCAGGCAGGGCTATACAATTGATTCCGTACCGGAAAAAGGTCAGAGAATATTCCTGGCCGAAAGAACATTGTCCTCGGATGCCGGTGAAAAAATTGATATAACAGAAGAATTATCGGATAAGATGAAGGAGACCGCCATCAATGCAGTCAAGGCTGTCCCCGGCATGTTTATGAGTGGTCTTGATCTGATGATAGATCACGGGCGTAATCAGGGATATGTTCTGGAATTGAACGCGAACCCCAACATTGCAGGCCATCTTTACCCGATGGAAGGAAAGCCAAGAGGTGTACACAAGGCAATAATCGATCACTATTTCCCAGAAACAATAGATGAAAAACCTAAAAATAATGATTATTTTGTATATGACTTCGACGGTATCATCGATATATTAAAAAGTGGTGCAGTGAAATCTGTAACAGTGCCTCCACTCCCTAAAGGCCGTCTGAGAGCTGTTGAAGTGGACGTTACAGGCGGTTCCGAAAGACTGCTGGCCTGGATTCACCAGAGAGCAGTCAACATGAGACTTGGCGGAGAAATTATAAAAATGGGAAATGATGAATTCAAGATCAAAATAGCGGGTAGAAGTGCAAAAGTTAATGACTTTATGAGTGCTCTGAAACAAAGAGTTACTTCCAACACCCGTCTGAAAATTGTGGATGATGCCAAATTAAAGGGATTATATCCTTTTTATTTCAAAAGAGTTGGAAATACGCCTGTCCTAGGACCATCTGAGACTTCCAGCAGACCAACTGCAATTAAAGAAAAAACATCTAATGCGGATTTGAAAAAAATAAAAGCAGAAGAGAAGAAGAACCAG
>DEQG01000044.1:10598-12310 GCA_002360325.1 Salinicoccus sp. UBA3372
AGAAAATTAATGTCAAAAGTCAATAAAAATAAATAAAACTGAGCTTGTGATCATTCGTCTGTGATTATCTGTCTGTAACCATTTAAATAGGCAGTTGGATAATTCAACAGGCGATTTTCATTTTTGAAAGTGTTATTTCCTGGTAAAATATAATATAGGACAGATGTCAAAAGCATATATTGAATTGTTTTATAGGATGGCAGAGTGTATACTGATAACAATAAAAAAGAGAACGTGCAATTATTCAGTCAAATTTCTAATGTTCTAAGGAGAATCATTATGAGTAATATAAATGTTGAATTGCTTCCGAAACTTCCAAAAGAAGTTGTAGAAGGTATTGAAGGGTTTAAACTTGATGCTTATCTTATAGCCTTGGAGGGCTGGAGAAGAGGGCTTAAGCTGACATGGTATAAAGAATCGGTCGATCATTTGAAGCTTGCCATGAAATCAGGGAATATGACCCTTGGAAAACATTTTTCCCTCAGCTCAGATACAACAACACATCATTTTTTCTGTTCACGCGGAGACAAGGTTTCTAATGAAGCTTACCGAATCTGTCAGGATAAAAAAGAAACACAGCGGATTATCAGTGATAAGGGTGTACCTGTCACAGGTGGAGAATTGTTTAAAATAGTTGATAAGAGCATTTATGATTACGCAGAAAAAATTGGTTTTCCTGTAGTGATTAAACCTGCAAACGGCACAATGGGCAGGGGGGTCTATACGAATATCAAAGATCTTGAAGCACTTGGGAACGCCATTGAAGACTTTAAAAAACGTTACAGTTATAAAGAAATACTTGTAGAGAAGCATTTCTTTGGAGATGAGTATCGTATATATGTAGTCGGGGATAAAGTAATAGGAGCAACGAACAGAGTTCCCGCAAATATTCAAGGCGACGGCATTCATACAATTTCGGAATTGATAGAATTAAAAAATGAGGAGAGACTGGAAAATCCTTATTTAAAGTCAAAGCCTATAAAAGTTGATTATGAAATTGAACTGACACTTAAAGAACTTGGTTTGACGACGGACAGCATTCCAGGTAAAGGCGAAACAATCAGTATGAGAAAAGTCAGCAACCTTTCTGCCGGAGGCGATCCGCTGGATTATACTGATGAATTGACCGATGAAGTGAAACAAATTGCAGTCGACGGCGTCAATGCACTGCCATCGACTCCCCAGGCTGGAATCGATGTCATTGTTAACCCGGATGATAATAAGAAAGGCAACATACTTGAAGTAAATGGTACTGCTGAAATTGCATTTCATATGTTCCCGTGGAATGGAAAAGCAAGAGATGTTTCAGGAGCCATCGTCGATTACTATTTCCCGGAAACAGCAGATGCAGAAAAATCAACATGGTACTTTGATTATCCGAGTGTGCTGGAGCCGCTGCGAACAAGTGCTGCCGGAGAGGTGACGATAGCACCGGCTCCTGTTAACAGCCGTCTACATGCCAAGAGGTTTGTAGTTAAAGGGAAGGTACTGAGAGTAGGGTATATGTCATATATCAGAAGACAGGCATTAAAACGCAATCTGCATGGTTATGTGAGAAAAATAGAGAGAAATTCCATCGAAGTGATTGTATCCGGAGAAGATGAAGCGGTCCTGGAGAACTTCAATAAGATCTGTAATAGAGGATCTAAAAAATCCAAAGTTGAATCAGTAGAAGAAACAGAATTCAGTGTGGAAAATAAAACGCTCAAATT